>JARFRJ010000285.1 GCA_029287305.1 Hyphomonas sp.
CCCTTTCGGTGTCGGCCAAACCGTGACAAGCGGTATTATCTCGGCGACGGCGCGAACCGATGTCGGCATATCCGATTATGCTTTCTTCATACAGACCGATGCGGCGATCAATCCGGGTAATTCCGGGGGCGCTTTAATTAACGCTCAGGGCGATTTGGTGGGCGTAAATACGGCTATTTTTTCTAGGTCCGGCGGGTCTAATGGGATTGGATTTGCGATCCCGGCTGAAATGGTCAAGCGCGTTGTGGATGCGGCAGTGAATGAGGGGCGCATTACACGGCCCTGGCTTGGTCTCAAAGGGCAATCGGTCAGTTTCGATATTGCCAAAGCGCAAGGCCTGGATCGCCCAATCGGGATTATTGTAACGGAGATTTATCAGGGAGGGCCAGCAGAGCAAGCCCGCTTGCGCCGCGGCGACCTGATCTTAAGCATTGATGGGCGCGAATTTTATGATGAGCGGGGGCTTAATTTTCTTGCTGCCACCCTGTCGCCGGGCGAGCGGGTTGAGCTTGATACCCTTCGGGCCGGTCAGGCGCGCAAGGTGAGCATTTTGCTAAGTCCCCCTCCAGGTGCCAATGAGGCTGAATTGCGCCTCTTGGAGGGCGTTCACCCCTTATCTGGGGCAGAAATTGCAGAATTATCGCCCGCTTTGGCAGAGAATATTGGTCTTGATCCTTTTCTAAAAGGCATATTGGTTACCCGCATGTTACGCGAGAGCATCGCCCGGCGCGTTGGTATTCGCCCTGGCGATATTATTCTTGAAATTAATGGCCAGCAAACCTCCAATCTGAAGGCGCTAGACACAGTTCTCTCCCAGCAAAGCGAAACATGGCAATTAAGTCTAGACCGTAATGGGCGGCGAATTACGACACGGCCTTTTTCCCTATAGGTGTCAATCGCTTAGACGGTATTTGGCTGACCTATAGGGTGTGAGATTTATCCCTAATAAACCTTCTCGTCTTAGACTTTAAAAGCCTGTAAAAGAGGGTTATGGCAGACTTATTTACCGCATCCGATCTACATAAAGACGCCCCGCATCCTTTGGCCGACAGTTTGCGGCCAGATCGGCTAGATGCGGTTCTGGGTCAGGATCATCTGGTTGGACCTGACGGCGTTCTGACCCGTCTTCTGGCGCGTGGAAAGATGGCCTCGCTTATTCTTTGGGGGCCGCCCGGGGTCGGAAAGACCACAATTGCGCGCCTGATTGCCAATGAGATAGATCTGGATTATCGGGAGATTTCAGCGGTTTTTTCCGGCGTTAAAGACTTGCGGGCCGTTTTCGATCAAGCCGAGCTTAGCCGCGCCCGGGGGCAGGGCACCCTGCTTTTTGTCGATGAGATACATCGCTTTAATCGGGCCCAGCAGGACGGATTTCTGAATGTCGTTGAAAGCGGCGTGATTACGCTGATTGGGGCAACAACAGAAAATCCAAGTTTTGAGTTAAATGGCGCTTTACTCTCGCGCTGCCAGGTTCTGGTGCTCAAACGTCTCGATACTGCTGCCCTTAAAATCCTTATGGGACGCGCCGAAGCGCATTATGGTGAGCCCTTGCCTTTACAGGAT
>JARFRJ010000434.1 GCA_029287305.1 Hyphomonas sp.
GCCCCCAGCCCATAGGCGATCTGGCGCTTTGTGAACTCTATACTGTTCTCCTCTTCGATCGCCGGAGCGCTGGCCGGGTCGCTATGGGCTTTATAGGCAATCCAAAGCAGATAGCCGCCGACAAGGATAAGACCGGGAATAAGAGCCCCGGAAAACAGATCCTGTACAGAAACCGTCATCGCCGCCTGTCCCAGACTGGTTGAGGCCCGTGCGCTGGCATTGGAAATCGCATCGGCCAGCAAGATTAAAACAATAGAGGGCGGGATGATTTGACCAAGCGTTCCGGACGCGGCAATGGTCCCGCTCGCCAGACGCGTATCATAGCCCTGTCTCAGCATGCTGGGCAGCGCGATCAATGTCATGGTGATGACCGTCGCCCCGACTATGCCGGTAGATGCCGCCAGGAGCGCCCCAACCAACACCACGGCATAGCCAAGCCCGCCGCGTAATCGACCGAGCAATTGGCTGGCAATGGCAAGTAAATCCTCCGCGACCCGGCTGCGCTCCAATATAACGCCCATCGACACAAAGAGAGGCACAGCAATCAGCACATTATTCTTCATAATACCTTCAATGCGCAGGGGGAAATTCTTCAGATCATTGAGGGAAAAAACATCAAGGCCAATCCCGATAAGCGCAAAGATGAGCGCCATGCCGCCGAGCGTGAAAGCAACCGGAAATCCCGCCAGCAAGGCGCCAATGGTCAGCACAAACATGGCAATGGCAAGAAAAACCTCCAATTCCATCAGGCAGACCTCTCAAAAGGGGCTGTGTCCACGCCCCTCAGGCGAAAGCAGGCGCGCAGCGCTTCGACCAAGCCTTGATTTATCAATAGGACAGCAAAGAGCGGGATAAGGGTTCGAAACAGGAAATAGATCGGCAAGCCATCGCTCTCTCGCGAGCCTTCCAGATTGGCCCAGCTACGTACAAAAGACGGTGAAATTGCCGCCCAGAGAATGAGCAGGCAGATCGGAAAGAGAAAAAGATAAAGGCCGATAAGATCAATCGCCGCTTTGGATTTCACACTCATTTTTTCGCGAAAAATATCAACGCGCACATGATCATCTGCTTTAAGAGCAGACGCCGCCGCCAGCAAAAACAGTGCCGCAAAGCTGTATATGATAATTTCATTAGCCCAAGAGGCCGACCATTCAAAAATATATCGCCCGATAATGACAAGCAATTGCGCGCCAAGCATAATCAGGGCCCCGCCCATGGCTAGGGAGAGAGCTGAGGATGTGGCTTGCTCCAAAATACGCGGTAGGGTTTTGAAATAATTTAAATATTTATGCGGGAGTGCCAAAAGGAGAAGCGGCAGAAAGAGCGCTGGCGAGAGCGCAAGGCCAAGCCATTTCAATCCCTCGCCAAGGCTTAAAAATATCTCGCCCATATATGATCGCCCTGTTATTTGCCGTACTAT
>JARFRJ010000499.1 GCA_029287305.1 Hyphomonas sp.
GGCTGAATAATGCCGCCGGGACGAGGACTGTCGCCATAGGCAAGCTCAGCCGGTAGAAAAACAAGCCAGCGATCGCCCGGACGCATCAATTGCAAAGCCTCGGTCCAGCCTGAGATAACTTGCGTGACACCAAATTGCGTCGACTCACCGCGCGCATAGGCGCTGTCAAACACCTCGCCCGTGCGCGCAAGACGGCCCTCATAATACACTTCGACACGTGAGCTTGGCACCGGTTTGGCCTGATCGTCCGCGCCGCTTTCCAGAACAATATATTCCAGACCGGACGCCGTGCGGACCCGTTCAGGGGCCTCACGGTTCCAAGGCGTATATTTATCCCAAGCCGCGCTGTCGGACACTTCAGGCGTGATGGTTTCGATAAACTCCAGACGCATCAATATATTATCATTCGGGCCGATCGGCAGGCCCGGCAGATCAGCATCGCCAAAGGCCAAAGCCGGGGGCAGATAGACAAGCCAGTCATCGCCCGGACGCATCAGCTGCAAAGCTTCTGCCCATCCGGGAAAAAGCGTATTTAGGCTTTGAGTGGTCGGATTATCTTTGTCAAAAGTCGTTTCCAAGCGGCGATTGTCCGCCGCTTTGCGCAATTCAAAATTGTGCTTGACCTTATCAAGCGGACCCGGTGTCAGGCCAGATGGATCGCCTGCATTCAAAACAATATATTGCAGGCCACTGGCTGTGCTCTGTACTTTCGGATCACTGGCATCCCAAGGTGTATGCTCGCTAAAATATTCCGCGCCAGGCACTGTGTCGGCAAGGGTTTCAAGCAGATAAATGCGGAAGATCAGGTCCGCATTCGGGCCGATCGGGCCGCCAGGGGTTCCGGTTTCACCATAGGCCAGATCAGAGGGTAGATAGACCATAAACTCATCGCCAGGAACCATTAGCTGCAAGACTTCTGTCCAACCCATAATCACTTCAGAAAGACCAAAATTAACCGGTTCGCCGCGCGAGAATGAGGAATCAAATTGCGTGCCATCTTCGGCCAAGCGGCCATCATAATGCACGCTCACCTGATCGTTAAGGCCAGGCTTCTGGCCCAGCTGCGGGCCCGCACTGACTTGAATATATTGCAGACCGCTAGGCGTGGTGACAAGATCGTCCCGGGCATCATCCCAAGGATAATAGGTTTCAAATGGATCAGGCAAAGCGACAACCTCCTCAGCCGTTAAAAGAGTTTCTGTCTGAACATCAGACAATTCAGGGCCCTGACAGGCTACGAGTATGCCGCCGAGCAGGAATGTGAGCAGGAATGAGCGGATCATGAGGGTCTCCAGTTTAAATTCGGTTTGGCTTTGAAGCCTCGCAAGGGGGGCCAGTATCATATAAGACAGGCATTTGTTGACTGTCTCTTGCATATATCAAGCCGTAAAATCAACTTTGGTTTAACGGGCGCGGCGGATAGCCCGCTTGACTGAGCGCATCGATAACCTCTTGCGTATGCTGCGCATCGCGGGTTTCAATCAAAATATCAAATTCCGCCCCCTTTGCCGGGACATCGAGCGCAATCCGATTATGCGCCACCTCAATAATATTGGCCCCGCTATCGCCAATCATCTTGCTAACATGACCAAGGAGACCCGGCCTGTCATCCCCAATAATGCGGATATTGCTGAGACGTTTTTCCCGCACCAGAGCGCGCGTTAGGACAGACGCCAGAAGGCGCATATCAATGTTTCCGCCACATAGAATAAGGCCCACTTTTTTGCCAGAAAATTTAGCCGGATGCGCGAGCAAAGCGGCCAGACTGGCCGCGCCTGCGCCCTCTGAGATTGTCTTTTCAACGTCCACAAACAAAGTAATCGCACGCTCCAAATGCTCTTCTTCAACAAGCAGAATATCATCGACCACGCTGGCGACAATTTTCCGGGTCAGCGCCCCGGCCTGTTTCACCGCAATGCCTTCGGCAATGGTCGCGCCGCCAAGCTGGCTTGGGGTCAGGTCATTCATTACGGCATGCATGCTGGGATACATCGCCGCCTCAACACCGACAATCTGTGTCTGCGGGGCGAGCGCTTTCACCGCTGTGCCGACACCGCTGATCATTCCGCCGCCGCCAATTGGCACAATGATGGCGTCAAAATCATTGACGTCCCGTAGCATTTCCAGGGCAATTGTGCCCTGTCCACTGATAATATCCGCATCATCAAAGGGATGAATAAAGGTCAGTCCCTCGCGCGCTCTGACCGTTGCGGCATGGACAGAAGCCTCATCAAAGCTTTGTCCTTCAAGCAGGACACGGGCGCCAAGATCGCGCGTATGCAAGACCTTATTGAAAGGCGTGCTAACGGGCATGACAATGGTTGCCGGAATACCCAGCCTGCGCGCATGATAGGCAACGCCCTGAGCGTGATTGCCCGCCGAGACGGCGATCACACCGCCGCGCTTTTCTGTTTCGGTTAGCTTGGAGAGCTTATTGAGCGCCCCGCGCTCTTTAAATGAGGCGGTAAATTGTAAATTCTCAAATTTCACCCAAACCTCAGCCCCGGTGATCTCTGAAAGTGTGCGCGAATGGCGTAAGGGTGTTTCAATAATCTGACCCTTCAAAACAGCTGCCGCGGCTTGTATTGTTTCCAGATTTACAGCGCTGTCGGTCATTATACTGGCTTTTCCTGTGTCGAGAGTCTTCTGTCTAGACGCGGGGTTTAGGACGGCTGACCCTTTTGCACAAGGGGCTGTCCTGTCTAAAGTCTGCCTGACAGGCAGAAGACTTCAAGTCCATCTGTATTTTTGCGCTGGAAAGCCTTCTGCCATAGACAGATTGAATTCAATTGCAGAGTTAATCGCTCATGCCGCTTGATCCGGAGCCACAAATATGAACCATAAGGCGTGATCTAGAAAAGTGACGAGGAAACCCCATGCCTGTGATGAATTATCTGAATACTTGTATCTTCGATAATGGCGCGATCAAACTCTTGCCCAAACAGTTGAAACATTTAGGGGTGACACAGCCCTTTCTGATTACGGACCCTGGCATTAAAGCGGCCGGATTATTGGATAAAGTTCTGGCCGCTCTCGGGCGCCCGCCCGCCGGCTTGTTTGACCAGACAGTTGCCAACCCAACAGAGACGCAGGCGCGCGAAGCGACCCTTGCCTATAAGGAAAGCGGCGCGGATGGACTGATTGCGCTCGGCGGGGGGTCAGCCATGGATATCACTAAAATGGTTGGCCTGATGGCCAGTCATGACGGGCCTTATGATAAATATGCCGCGCATCTGGGCGGAATGCGTCATATCAAGCCTATTCCCCCCCTGATCGCGATACCGACAACAGCCGGGACAGGCTCTGAAGCGTCGGTCGGCCTGATTGCGGTAATGGATAATGGTCGTAAGGAAACCATCGTTTCCCCCCATCTGATCCCGAAAGTGGCCCTGTGCGATCCAGACTTGACGCTTGGCCTGCCCGCCTATCTAACCGCCGCGACAGGCATGGATGCGGTCACCCATTGTATTGAAGCAGTGCTGACCCCGGCGATTAATCCGCCCGCCGAAGGGGTTGGAATTGATGGGCTGCGGCGGGCCATTGGCGAGGGCTGGCTACAGCGCGCTGTCATGGATGGCTCTGATACAGAGGCCCGCTGGCATATGATGATGGCAAGCTATGAAGGCGCTCTTGCCTTTATAAAAGGTCTTGGGAGCGTCCATGCCCTATCGCATGCGGCGGGCCGTCTTCATGAAAAACGCCTGCACCATGGCACGCTGAATGCCGTTTTCCTGCCGCACCTGCTGCGCGAGAACGCCGACGCCGCACCAGATAAATATTCCCGCCTGGCCGAAGCGATGCGGTTGAAAAACTCAACCGCACTCGCCGATACGATTGAGCGGCTGAACAGTGAGATCGGCCTGCCGGAAAACTTGGCGCAAATGGGGCTAAGCGCCGCCGATGGCCCGGGCATTGTAGACTATGCATTGGCCGATTTAGCCCATGCTGGCAATGCTAAACCGCTCGGAAAAGGCGATTATGAACGTATTTATGAAACGGCTTTGGGGTGAAAATTTAAAATGGTGGTCGATACAAGGATTGAACTTGTGACCCCTGCAATGTCAATGCAGTGCTCTACCGCTGAGCTAATCGACCACGCTTTAAAAGGAATACGTAAATCCAATGCCGGGCCTGAATTGTCAAGCCTGTTTTCTAAATCAAAATCTCAATGTCAAGCTGCGATGAGATGTTCAAGCTGGTCAACAAGCTCGCGCAAATGAAACGGTTTGGACAAAACCTTTGAGCCTGCGGGGGTGGGCGCCTGCGCGGCCAGAGCAATCGCGGCAAAGCCAGTAATGAAGACAATTTTTATCTCCGGATCAATCTTGATTGCTTTTTGCGCCAGTTCAATCCCATCCATGCCCGGCATGACGATATCTGTGACCAAAAAGTCAAACACTTCACGCTCAAGAGATTCCAGAGCGCTTTCGCCATCTTCATGCTCGCGCACCTCATGGCCCGCCCGCCTTAAAGATGTGGTCAAAAAAGCACGTAATGTATGGTCGTCTTCAGTTAAAAGAATTTTTGTCATTATGCAGGGCCTGTAAAATTTCTGGCTAATGTGTATCAAGAAAGGGTAAATCACTTATGAAGATTGCGCTGATTTCAGCTCTGGACGTGAACTAATTATAATTTATGCCAAATTTTGATCAAATTGCACCCAAAGCGCCCGAATTAGACCCGGATTTAGCAGCTTTCAGCCTCATTCAGGCGCGCAATCCGACAAGACCCATCCTATTTGCCTCTCCCCATAGCGGCCAGCATTACCCTTTAGCGATGCGACAGAAACTGCGCGTACCTGTGCAGGCTTTGCGAGGGACCGAAGACAGCTTTGTTGATATACTCTTTGATCAAGCCCCCAAATGCGGCGCGCTCTTGATAAGCGCAAATTATAGCCGGGCATATCTCGATTTAAACCGTCCTGCGAGCGCGCTTGATGCCGATCTGTTTATGGATTTACCCCCAGACAGTGTCGCCAAGCCGGACCGATTTGTCAAAGCCGGGCTTGGCTGCATTCCTTCGCGCGCCCCGTCCGGCGAACTCATCTATAAAACGCTGTTAAGCTGGGAAGAAGGCGAAAAAAGGCTGATACATATTCATGCCGCCTATCACACTTATCTCAGCCACACTTTAGACGCGTTTACGGGCCAGTTTGGCAAGGCCGTCCTGATCGATTGTCACTCCATGCCCTCAAGCCCTCACCAGGGAGCCAAACTGGCCGATATCGTGCTCGGCGATCGCTATGGCAAAAGCTGCGCGCCCGCTTTAACTGACCGTGCAGAGCAGGCTTTCCGCAGCTGCGGGTTTAGCGTAGCGCGTAACAAGCCCTATGCGGGCGGCTATAGCACACAGCATTATGGGCAGCCAGATAAGCATAGTCATGCGCTGCAAATTGAAATTAACCGCGCGCTATATATGCATGAAGGCAAGCG
>JARFRJ010000019.1 GCA_029287305.1 Hyphomonas sp.
CCCTAAACGCTTCAAGTCACATTTGTGCAGCCTGGGTATCTCGCTCTATTAGCCGGTCGCAATATATTGCTTCATGGCCTCAGCTTCAGCTTCGCTTTCATACAATTTCCATTTCACTAGATCGCCAATAGAAACAATACCTATCAGCTTATCTTCATCGCAAACGGGCAGATGGCGAATGCGCCGATCTGTCATTTTAGCGAGCCCCTGATCAATGCTTTCGCGAGGTGAGACCGTAATCACATCCCGTGTCATAGCATCAGAGACATGCATATGCAGCGCTTTCTCGCCGTGGCGAGCAAATTGGCGGGTAATATCGCGCTCTGACAGCACACCGATAATGCCCCCGGCTTGATTCGTTGCAACGACAGAGCCAATGCGATTTTCGTCCAATAGGGTCGCGGCCTCTCTTAAAGTCTGATCCGAAGACACGCAAATCACCTCCGTGCCCTTGGTCTTCAGTATCTGTTCAAAAATCATATCCTCTCCTTATTTCGTTTTTAGTTTGAATTCAGGGGCTGCCGGTTCCTCATTTTAATATTTTCATACGCATTTGGCACGGGCACGCATATCCTTTTAAAGGACTGGCATATTGCGCCCTGACAATAGACATGGGCCCAGACAGATTACACATAGAGCCGCGCGCCCTGTAGTAAGTGGGTAAGTCCAACCATTAACTCTAATATCATAGACTATCACAGATTTCCAAAAATGAAAATTCGTATACATTTGCCTCGGCGGGAACCTATGCCGCCTTCATAAAAATTGAGTTTATGTCTTTCATGGCCTATATAACCCATATGTTTATACGTATTTTTCTTGGCGCCATGGCGCTGATGTATTTCGCCTTTGGATTCTGGTCGCTCTTCGCGCCTGATCAAATGACGAGCCAACTCGGCGTCTTGGTCAGTGGGCCGAATGGAAGTTTTGAGATGCGCGGAATTTTTGGCGGGGTCAGCCTTGGCGCTGCCTGCCTTTGTCTTGCCGGAATGTTCAAATCAAATATGGTGCGCCCAGCGCTCTGGTTTTTAATCGCTTATATGGGCGGATATTGCTTTGCGCGACTGGTATCTGTGTTTTTGGGGGATATGCCTGATCCCGGCACATGGGCCTTTGTCGCTTTTGAAGCGGTCAGTCTTATATTTGCGCTTTTTGCCTTAAAAGCACACTCGGAAGACAGGTGCCCTTAGAGCCTCCTTGCCTCACCTGATACATTATGGCCTTTCCCGGCTTCCCTCCAAAAAATAGCCGCCCGGTTGGGCGGCTATTTGGACTATTATATGAAGGGGCCGCCATGGCACACCAAGTAATATAGCGGACTAGAGCGCGTCCGAGCTAGAAGCGGGCTTTCAACTCAACCCCCCAAAAGCGCGGCGCACCCGGATAAGTGGCCACCGTTTCGGTCGTACTTGCCGGGGCGCCCGCTATCGCCTGCTCAGGCACGAAAAAGCCGGATACATTATACTGCTCATCAAGCAGATTGCTTCCAAACGCTGAAAGAGCATATTTCCCATCCGTCGACTGCACACCAACACGTGCACCCAGTGTCGCAAAGGCTCCATTATTCAGGAATGCAGGAAAATCACCTGCGATCAGGTTTGTATCAGACTGCCAGCGCACATTACCATGCACAAAGCCTTCAATAGTATCTGCAACCAGCGGGAATGTGTATGTGCCTTGTGCCGTGACCACAAATTCAGGCGTATTGCCAAGTTGCTGGCCTTCATTCGCGCCCTCTTTGCGTGTTGCCTCTACCCATAAGAAACCACTTTGTATAACAAGACCATCGATCGGCTCTAAGCTTGTATCAACCTCGACACCAAAAGATTCCACATCCGTATTGGTGACAACGAAATTGCTGCCGAGGAAGAGATTTTCCTGGAAATCCATCACATCCTGATAGAAACCGCTGACGTTCAGAACAACACGCCCATCAGCGAAAGTGGATTTAAACCCAGCCTCATAGGCGTTCACAATCTCGCTATCAAATTCGAGGTCAGACAATTGCGGCCCATCATTGGCGGGCGGCAAAAATGTGGAGACAAAGGCTGATTCAAGACTAGAACGGTCCAGATTAAAACCACCGGATTTAAAGCCGCGCGAATATCCGGCAAACACCATCATATCCGGGCTCACCTCATAGGACAGTTTCGCGGTCCCAGTGATCTCATTTTCAGTACGGGTTTCACTTTGCCCACTGACGGCCAGAAACTCTCCGTTCAGAACCGGGTTACATGTGGT
>JARFRJ010000048.1 GCA_029287305.1 Hyphomonas sp.
CCAGTCTGCCTGCATTTATCTTTAAAGGCGATGTGCCTGTCAATCAAATGTTTTTATACTTAATTCAATTCCGATCAAGGATGGATTTTCGCGTGAAAGGCCAATAGGGACAGGTTTAAACTGCCCTTGCAAAGCCTCTAAAGTCTCATCAGAAACCTGTAGGGTCAAATCTGTTGCAGGAATGCCTTCCAGATAAAAATAGCCGTCATATTCGGTCCGTGAGCGGCCAATGATTTGGCCCTCCTTATTCACAGCCAACAAGATAATACCGGCAACCGGATAAGGGGCCAGACCATTATCGACAGTCAATGTTCCTTCAATCTCGCCTGTTGCGGTTAAGGGCACTTCATATTGCAAAACCTGGCCAGGGCGAAGCTCGAATGTCCGGCCAATCTCTATCGGACGCAAGAAAGGGTCTTCAATAGAGGAAATTTTAATTTCTGCATTGACGGTTTTGGTTGGGCTTAGACCCGCGATAATATTTATGCCGGACGCATTGGATTCATCTGAGCGTAGCGAGTTTTCAATAATAAACTGCGCCCCTTTTAAAGGAATGTCATCCTCATCAAAAAAGCCATTATTGTTCAGATCATCAAAAATACGCGGTGCAATAACGCCTGATTGACTAATACCAGGCCGGGACAATTTGTATTCATTTTCCAGTTCATCATTATAGAGGGCAAAGGACACCCCAGCCCCGATGCGCCAATCCCCGCTATCGCTTATGCTGGCCTGAGCCTGCAAGGCGAGGGCATTGAAAGAGCGCGTATAGGCAGTATTAAAAGAGGTGCTTTTGGTTGATAGGTCGTAGCTTAGATCTCCCTGTATTTGCGAAAAAGCATTAAAGCGTTTTCTGGCAGACAGAGACACGCTATTGATGGAAAAATTATCTAAAAGAGTATAGCTGACAGAGCTTCGCAGACGCACACCAGCCAATAAGTAACTGGCCAGCAATTCGCCTTGCAAGCTTCGCGAGGTTACCCCTTCATTACTGCTTAAATTATATCTTAAGGCGTTATTCCAGCGAAGTCCTCTGAAAGGCCCGAATGTGCGCGTATTTATAGTCATATCAGTTGCACCATTTTCCCGATCATTAAAATTAAACTGGGTTTGCAAGGGTAAAAGAGTGCCGCGGAATTTTATGTTCGTATCTAATCTGCCTGAAATTTGTGTGCGAATTCTATTCGTCTTTGCATTATTGAGCGGGGTTTCCAGGGCCCCAAAGTGCGTGACCCGTGTGGTAAAACTTGTTTGTGGTGACAATCGTTTTTGATAATTAACCTCCCATCCATAATTACCGGCTTCATCAAATGCCAGACGTCCGACGGCATATCCGCCGAATAGAGATGCGATTAAGCTGGCCGAAACCAAGGATTGCTCCGAACGCACGCTGATATCCCCTCGCAGCGTATAATTTTGTGAAAGCCCATATTCTAGGCTTAAAAATCCAGTTTTTGAGGGGGGATCTGCATCTATCACAATCAGGTCTGTTTCCTCATCGGTTTCACCCAAAAAAGATCGTGCAGAATTTACATAGCCGAAGCTGTAGCGCAATTCCCGCTTTGGGCGATGTTCTGGCCCGACAAATTTGGTGATTAACCGTTCGGATTGTTCTCCATAGGGGCCATAAAGCCTGACAGTTAAGTAATTATAGCCTGGGCGAAGGGGCACATTTTCAAAAACATATTCGCCATTTCCGTCAGATTCGACCTTAAAGGCGATCAGCGTATCGCCTTCAAATAATTCAGCTTCCCAACCTTCTGGCAATGGCCCCCGCACAGTTGTCTCATCAAATAAATCAGGTGCATATGAAGGCTGATTGGAAACAACAACGCCGCTTCCCGACTCGGCGCGTGCAATTAAAGGTTGGCCAATTGAGGAAATGTCGCCAAAGGCAAAGCGCCGGGCTTTTAGAAAAGAGAGCTCTTCGGGGCGATTATTATCCCTAAAAAATCGAATTCTGCTGTCAGAAAAAGTATCACTCTTGTCAACATTGCTCTGAAAAAATGTACTCATCCAGAATATGTCTGCTGCCCCTGTAATACTGGCATTATATTCGGAGTTTCCACCATTTGAGAGTCTCGAATTCAACACAAGGTCAAGTGTTGGGAAGCTGAAAGGACGCCGGGGATTGTCTACCAATCTAAAGAAGACCTTGTCCGCAGATGTTTTTTTGCGTAATTGCGAGCGCAATTCTTCACGGGCCAGCTTGTCATCAAGAGGCAAGACAACCAGCGGCGTTACAATCAATTCCAGTCTGGAGGGACGGTAATCAATATTAAGCGGATATATATTTTCCAAGCCGTAAATCGATATACACCAGCCGTCTTCAGAACGAGTAAACTCAGGATTATTCGCAGGGTCCAGCGTAATCGGTTTATCCGGGTTGAGAACAAACCCTTTCAGCAGACCATCTTCTTCTCTCAGGGGTAATTCCAAGGCTTCAGAAAAGGGAATGATTGGAATGCATAATCCATCTGGCGTCTGATAGGATATCCAATTATCATCAAGTAATCTTGATCGCAGTTTCAAGCGCAATATAGAGATATTATCATCGCTGGCATCATCCGTTTGGGATGTTTTGACTTCCGCATCCCCGAATAATACTGAAAAAGGATCGGAAGATTGTGCGTTTACGCGAAGAACAAGGCTTAAACATATAAAAATCAGTATGAGAGATCGATACTTCATAACTCATATCCGTCATTTCAAACCTACCCTTATATGAAAACCCATAAGAGTAATTTCATTCATTATTTTATCTGATTGCAATGAAACTTATCGCCGATGATCATGGAATAGGGCCTGATTTTCCAATCCTTAAGATGATCTGAAACGGGTTAATACTTCATTAACTCACTGAATTTTATACGATACCAATAAATTTAATTAGGCGAATTTCAATTTTTTGTCCAGTTTATAATAGAAAACCACAACCTTGGGTAAGGTCGTGGTTTTGCATGTATCTTCTTTGTTCAGAGAAGAGATTAAAAAATCAGGGACCAAATTTCATGTCTGCTGTATACTCTGCAAAGGTTTTAGGGTCATTGGCATTGGCAGATTTATATAGAATACGAACCTGTTTATTGGCGAGACGCTCAGTTATTTCCGGTGGTATTCTAAGCTTAACAATACGCGCTGCATTCGGTGTATAAACGGCAATGCCTTTGGCAAAATAAACCGGTTCTGCTTCGCCGCTGACATAAACCTCGATATTGCCATAGGTTGACTCAGTGCCTTCACGCTTCAGACTGATTTCCAAATGCGTTTCTGGAACAGCTTCAGCAGAAGGTGTCAGACCTTCCTCGCCTTCAACCGTCTGCGGAAAGACATTTTTCAGCATCGCATCATCAATAACCACTTCTGCATTCAGATCACCGACCCTGACAATCACAGGAATGGTCAAGGAGCGAATCGCGATCAACTGAATCGAAATGCCGTCAGATTGGCCCGAAGCGGCTGTCTGTAATGTGCGTCCAGCACTCGTTGGCGCGGACATTAATCGCAGGTGAGAGCGATATTCGCCTGGCTCAAGACCTGTCGTGCGGGCAGAAATGCGAATGGTCTGGCGTCCGCCTGCATCCATAATAACCCGGCGCGGGGAATAGCGAATAATCCCATCCGCAAAGTTTTCATCCGGATTGGCCGTCTCAACTTTTTCCATTGATCCATCTTCCAGCATACGGCGATTTTCAATGGAAATACGAAAAGCAGCCTCCTCATCGCTTTTATTGACGATGACAAGTTCTGCCGATCTGGTGCCATTTTCAAGCACGACACGTGTCGGCGCGATCATAAGATCTGCCTGGGCAGGCAATGCCAGTGTCGATGCGGCTATTGAGAGAAAAAATGTATAAAGATACCTTTTCATGGAGGTGCCCTTTCTATGATTATTCATATTCAAATGTAAGTGTAAAGTCGCCGATATATGTCCCCGGCATTTGCTGAGGATTGACGTGAAGTTTTGCCCCAATGTTAATATCTGTGAACCCATCCGATCCAATTGTATTTACTCCGCCCCAATTTAAATCATTTGTGCTGCCCGCACCGCTAAAGCTGTCAACACGCATAGTGTCTCCTGTCTCATTATAAATCATAATTGAGCCTGGATTGGAGACTTTAATATAACGCTCCGGTTCTCCTATAACTTTAAATATTGCCCGATTGCCAGGCAGGATGCAGACAAGCTCATCCCCGCAATGGGAAGAAAAATCCTCTTGGCTATAAGTCTGGACAGTGCTGGATGCGGTGACATTCGGGGCAATGACGCCAAAGTCAATATCTTGGTCTTTTATCACCTGCAGGGGGGCAACAATCGTCACACTGGCCGTGCCATCATCAGATGTTCCGGCACCCTTGGGTTGGGCCTGACTTGTCATATATGTAAATCCAATAGTTACAAAAAACAGGCTGGCACTGAGTGCGGGATGGGAGGGGCGGATAGATATAGTCATTCTCCTGAAGGGCAATGCAAAGATGGTAAGTCGGTATGAATATGACGACGCTATATTGCCTTCATTACGAAAATATGAATTCTAGACTTGAATGATGATCTCACAAAACTCTAAAATTATATATAACTGTAATAGTTTAAACTTTCAATTCCCCTAAATGTATATGTCCTCTTATTCATATTCTGCTGTGATGGTGAATGTTCCGGTATAATTATCCACGCATTGCTCTGGATTAACATGTAAATCTGCCCCGATGAAAACTTGACCTTCCCCGTTTTCATCCAGATCGAGCTGACCATTCCATGTATTTGATCCACCGGATTGGGACGCTGTAAAGGCATCAACCAACATTTGATCCCCATGCGTGTCCTGAATATATATGTGTCCCGGGTCTTCTATCAAGACGCTTGTATACGGCTCTCCTGAGATTAAAAATACAGCCCTGTTTCCGCCTTTCAAGCATACTAATTCGCTGCCGCATTGGGAATTTTTATCATTATGATTTTTGACCTGCACGCGCCCTATTTTCGTTCGGTTCGGCGCTTGAACACCAAAATCCAAATCCTGTTGCTTGATAATTTGCAGGGGGAAAATGATATCGGCACCTGCATTTGCGTCTATATTGGAAGCTTCAGCTTTTGCGCTATTCAAACTTGCAATTTGCGTGAACACCAACCCACTCAGAAGTAATTTCAAACATATTTTATGAAACTGGGAAAGATGTGCGAGCATGGCAAGACCAAAGGGGTGAGGACTAAGAGAGGGTAAGAAGGTAAGTGATGGATCACTCACCTTCTCGATGATGGAGGGTTCGATTAAATATCGAGCCTTAAGTAAGACGCTTCAGCCTTAGTTATACTCAACGGCGACGGTGAATGTGCCTGTATAGCTGCCTGTGGCTTGGTTCGCGGCAACACCGAGGCTTCCACCGACAGTGAAACTGTCTGCACCAGCTGCCAGTGTTCCAGAGGCTTTTGAACCTGTGAAGCTGTCAACTGTCATAGAACCGCCAGCGCCATTTGACAGGCTGATAGAGGTCGGCAATGTGATTGTGTATGTGTTGTTAGCTTCGCCAGTGACGTCGAACTGAGCGGCGGTGTGATCTTC
>JARFRJ010000058.1 GCA_029287305.1 Hyphomonas sp.
CTCAACCGTTCCATTACCTGCAGCCATGATCGGTGTGCCGGTCACCGCGGCAAAGTCTGTACCCTTATGCATGCGTGTGTACCCATAGATTGGGTGACGCCGCTTGCCGAATTTGGAGGAGAGCCGCGCCCCATTGATCGGCGTTTTCATCAGGAAACGCGTGGCCGCCTTGCCTTCCGATGTGAAATAATCAGAAAATCCCGTATCGTCGGATCTATGACGATAATAGGCGCGCTCTATACGTTTGCCACTGAGAGAGGCATAAAGAATATCGCCAGAGCGGATATGATTGCCAAATTCATCGGTAATAATTTCATAAAGAATTTCAATTTTATCGCCCGGGAAAATATCCCTTTGAAAGTCAATATCATAAGCAAAAATATATGCAAAATCAGATACTTGTTGATCTTTTCCGCCCGCCTGCAACGCGGCTTCATAAATGCTGCTAGTGATTTGTGTTTGTATCCGGCGATAGGTCTTGCGCAGGGCAATACCGAGCTCAGCAGCGATATAATCCCTGCTTTCCATACGTTTGGAAAAAACTTGCCGCTCAGAATCCGGCTTCATGGACACAGAGATCAGGTCTTGGCTCGCGGCATCGAAATGGGCCAGCACTTTGAGGCCCGCACGTAATTTTCTTGGGTCCATCAAATCAGCATCGAAAACCGATTGTACGGCGTCATAGGCCTGCCCGGGTTCTGCGCCCATCTCGACCAATGTTTTGGTGAGGGTGGAGCCTCTTTTTAAGACACCTTCACGCACAATTGCAGGACTGGTCTCAAAATCACTGCGCATATCGGTTGTGTAGAGATAAGCGGTAAAGTCCGTATTTGGCTTTGAAACTGTTTGTGGAGGTTTTTCAGCGGCTGAAGAGGTGGCGTAATGGGTTAAACTGAATATCGTAATGAGCATAATAACGATTATGCCAAAGCCAATAGCGACAAGGTTTTTAAAGAGGCTTTGATTTTGATCTAATGTCTCATCGATCACAGCGATAATTTGCTCCATAGAAGACCCTCAATGCACAGCAAGCTAAATTATTATGGTTTTATGACTTTAACGTGCATTGATTCGTAAAGAAAAATTATTTTTCTCTATATTGCCAAAATTTAAAGATTTGTTCATCTTTTGATCTTGATGAACTTTTCAAGAAAAGTGTGAAAATCATCTCGATAGCCTAGAGCCTCTGTTTTAAGTAAGAGTTAAATATCTGGCTTTGGTCGCCATCTTTACACGTTTGCCGCATCTTTTGTTTCAGGCCTCTTTTTGTGTATGTCTTGCCTTTTCATCTTGTGAATGGTTTATCTGGGTACGAGTGGAAACATATGACGCGACGCATCAGATTTTGATGTCCTTGCATATTATGAACATGAAAATTTACGAAAGGACTGGGTCTTTGAAACACGCATTTATGATCGGGCTGGCATCGATTGCACTCTTTGCCCTCACAAACTCCACCGCTTGCGCCGCAGGGCATAGCCACACTATCGGGGAGGCTGAAGCGGGTCTTGATCATCATGGGGATGATAAGGCAGGGGATATAGCGGATAAAGAAAATGGTGAAACATATACCGAGCTGAAAGCGGATGAAAGCGCAGATAAGCCCGGCCCTTCGATTGAGAATGCCCGTATCTATATAGCCGACGCTGAAGCCGAATTGGCTGCTGCGAGCGAATATGTCGGGCGTGTTTTCTGGAATCAGGCGACGAATATTACGTATGATACCAATTGGTTGGCGGCAAAGGCAAGTTCCGAGATTACGCAATTGGCGGTCAAGCTTGCCAATGGTACGAAGCGGTTTGAGGGGATCGACCTGCCAGAAGACCTTGCACGGAAAATGCAGATCCTGCGCGCGGGCATTGTCATTCCTGCGCCATCTGATCCGGCCATTGCTGATGAGCTTGCGGAGATTACAACCGAGTTGGACAGCACATATGCAACCGGCAGTTTTACCTATAAAGGCGAAGAGCTGAACCTGGATCAACTGTCTACAATTATCGAAACCTCGCGTGATCCAGAAGAGTTGAAA
>JARFRJ010000086.1 GCA_029287305.1 Hyphomonas sp.
AATGGATGCCGATGGGGTGACCTTTCAAAGCCATATTGATGGCAGTCGTCACCGCCTTACTCCGGCCCGCTCGATTGAAATTCAGGCCGACTGTATCGGGGCTGATATATCCATGCAGCTTGATGAGTGTACCGATTACCCCTGCGCCTATGAAGAAGCGGCCCGCTCTATGGAATTGTCTCTGGCTTGGGGCGCGGCGTCCAAACAGGCCTTTAGCGATCATATTGAACGCACCGCACATCCAGAGAGACGACAAGCCTTGTTTGGCATTGTGCAGGGCTCAAATTATGAAGATTTGCGCCGTCAGAGCGCAGAAGCGGTCGTCGCGCAAGGCTATGATGGATATGCCCTTGGTGGGCTTGCGGTCGGCGAGGGACATGACCAGATGTGCGCCAGTATTGATATGGCTGCGCCCTTTCTACCAGAGGAAAAGCCACGCTATGTTATGGGAATTGGCAAACCGATTGATCTAATAGAAGCCGTCGCGCGAGGGATTGATATGTTTGACTGTGTCTTGCCGACCCGGTCTGGCCGCCATGGTCAGGCCTGGACTTGGGCGGGACCAATCAATCTGCGTAATGCCAGATTTGCCGAAGACACAAGCCCTCTAGAGCCTGACATTGCCTGCCCTGCCAGCCAGGAATACAGCAAGGCTTATCTTCATCATTTGCTGAAAGCTGGCGAATTTCTCGGCCCGATGCTGCTCAGCTGGCATAATACCGCCTTTTTTCAAGCCTTGATGGCAAGGATGCGCCGCGCCATTGAAGCAGGGACATTCGATGCTTTCCATGGCCATTATGCCCAAAAATGGGCCGCCACACGCTCTGAAAGCAAAACCGGATAGACTTATAAGGCGCTGATAACGCCCTGATCTTTTAAAATTTGCCCATAGCCGCGTCAAAATAGGATAAGAGGATTGACCTGACGGCCCGCCCGGCCTATTTGACCTTTTTGATAAGCGCCCATAGCTCAGTTGGTAGAGCATCTCACTTTTAATGAGGATGTCACAGGTTCGAATCCTGTTGGGCGTACCATCACCCCCCTGACATGTACGAAAATCACTCTTGAATTTCGCCCGATTGGATGCCGCGCGAGGGCGCAAAGTTCATCATAGATCGACTGTCAGCATAATGCTGCCCTGTAGCGTTTCTCCGGGGCGCAAAACCTTGAGCCCTGTCTGAGCATAAGGCAGTGTATTATTCACCGCGTCCGGTGTGTGGCTGACGGGCTCAACACAGAAATAATCCTCATCCGGGGGTGTATAGACTGTCAAAAAACGGAAAATATCAGAGGCTTGCAGGGTTACAGACAGATGTCTTTTTGGCCAGCGCAGCCTTATTTTTCTCTCACCGGTCAGGCTGAAACAATGATCAAGTTTTAAATCTCGGACCGGGCGAGGCTGGCGGATATCCCTCTGCGCGGAGGGCGTTACAGGCAGACCGGCCACATGATGATCCGATTGAGCGCGCCAGATATGACTGATATCAGCTTGCAATTGAGCGTCCTGACGCGGAAAATAAGGATGCCAGCCTAAGCCGGCGGGCATATCGCGTGCGCCCTCATTGGTAAGGGAGGCAGACCAGGTCAAGCTTTCCCCCTGGGCGCGAAACGCCTGACGTGCCCGATAGGCCCAGGGCCAGCCGCTCTCGCCCGCATGATGATGCTGGAAAGCCACCCTGTCGGTGCCTGTGTCTTGCCTTTGCCAGACCGATTGCCAGCCGCGCCCATGGATCGCATGCGGTTCCGGGGGCATATTGGCAGCCAAATGAACCTCTTCATCCTTAAAAGAAAATACGCCTTTTGTGATCCGTCCAATAAAAGGCAACATCACAAAAGCAGATAAATCCCGGGCATCGCGCAAAGATGGATCTGATTTTACGGTCCGTAATATCTCAATCCCGCCATAGCTACAGCCTGTCAGCCCGGCATCGACAGCCCCATCAAAACCGAGTATCCAATCGCCCAGCTTGATCATAAAGGCTCTCCAGATTGACATAAGCCTTGAGGGTTGAAAGTAAACAGGTCTGAAGAACAGATCATGCTCTTTAACTATGGCAGATTTTAAAAGGTGTAAATATGTTTGATCTAACAGGGAAGTGGGCACTTGTAACAGGCGCTTCAAGCGGACTAGGTGCGCATTTTGCCCGTATTCTGGCCAGCCAGGGGGCGAGCCTCATCCTTACTGCCCGTAGAGAGGCGCGCTTGACACAGTTTGCCGACGCGCTGCGCGCGCAAGGCAGTACAGCACTGGTCTTGCCAATGGATGTCACCTCCAAAACCAGCGTAGATGAGAGCTTCCGCCAGCTCGCAGAACAAGGCATATGCGCGGATATCCTTGTCAATAATTCTGGCGTCAGCCGTGAGGATTGGATCGCCTATCAGGATGAGGCTGATTGGGACCTCATCATGGACACAAATCTGAAAGGGGCCTGGCGCGTTGCCAAAATGACGGCGCAAGCCCTGATACAGGCTGAAAAACCCGGAAGTATCGTCAATATCGCCTCCATCACCGCGTTCAGATCATCCCAAAAAATCGCGGCCTATGGCGCTTCAAAAGCGGCTATTGTACATTTGACCCAATCTATGGCCTTGGAATGGGCCCGCTTTGGTATACGAGTTAATGCGCTTGCGCCCGGTTATTTTTCGACCGAAATGAATGCAGACTACTTAAACTCAGAGCTTGCCCAGAAGATGATCCGGCGTATCCCGCTGCGCCGCACTGGCGAGCTTGATGAACTGTCCGGGCCTTTGCTTTTGCTCGCTTCAGAGGCGGGGGCCTATATGACCGGGTCGGTTCTCACCGTTGATGGCGGACATTTGCAATCGGCTCTTTAGAGCGTGTCCGCGCTAAACTGGGCCGTTTCAGCTCGGACACGCTTTAGGCATCGACCAGATTTGAATAATCCTGACGCGCTTCATTCTTCAAATCTTCCGCTTTATAGATAACCCGTTCGGCAGTCTGTCTTTCTGCCTCCAGTCTACCACCCAGTTGCCGGGCTATGTCTGTACAAATCTGCATGTGAATATTACGCGCACTCCAGCCATCTTCAGGCGCAGTTTGCAAGATCGCCGCCTGTATATCAGGTCTTAAAATCGCTCTTGGTCCCTCTGAAGTGAGGATCAGGGATGTGCAGGCCGGGCCGCTCGCCTTGATCTCAATCTTCACCACACCGCCGCGCGGCAGGCTGTGCAAACCGATATAGGCCATGTGCAAAAGCAGCCGCGTCTGAAAATAGGTCAAATCCGTTTTCTCCAAATGCCACTCCAGAGAGGGCGCATAAAGCGCCGCGTAATTATCGAGGATATCCTTGACCGTGTGGATATCGGCCACCCTGTCAGACAGGCTCATAGAGCCAAACGCATAGCGCTGAAACATCAAGCTGGCCTTTAGCTTTTGAGCTCCCTGACGAAGCAGGTCTTCTGCCAAAGTGCGCATCGCCTCATCCGAGCTTTGATCATCCAGTATCTCTATGGCGGACGCCACAGATGACATGGGGGAGACAAGATCATGACATATACGCGAAGAGACAAGAGCGGTCTGGAGATGCGGGTCCGGCATAGGGAAAGCTTTCCTGTATAAATTTGTCGTGTGTGATATGGTCCGAGGCCTGAGGTGGGCTCGCCAATCCTGTGGTCAAGACAGAAGCAGATCTTAGCATAAAAGAGGCTAATAAACTCTTAACCATACCCCCTTTTTTGACGAAAAACCGGCTGTTTTAAAGGCGTCATGAGAGACCCTTACGCCATCTGTCTGTCGATAGGGGAGCTTTACCGGGCCGTTTTCTTGGCCATGCGCGCGGCGCGACCTGTGACAACACTTTCCTTACCGAATTTATCACGGGCGATATCGGCGGCACGTTCAGCTTGGGCACGTTTCTCAATACTGGGATCAATCAAGTCGACCTCATCAAGCTGGGCCGCTTTTTGCAGATTAGACAGCCCTATACCAATCAAGCGAAACCGCTGGCCATTTGCCTCCTTTGCTAAAAGCGGCTTGCTGGCACGAAACAGGGTCTGTGCCAGCTGGGTTGGGCTTTGCAGGGATGTGCGCCGTGTCAGGCTTTTAAAGCCCCGTGTTTTCAGCTTTAGCGTCACGCCATAACCTTCAATATCCAAAGCTTTGGCTTGATCGGCCACTTTGACACAAAGCCGCCATAAATGATCTTCCAGTCTTTCAAGCTCGGCAATATCTTTGGCGAAAGTGGTTTCAGAGGAAACCGATTTACGCACCCGCTCAGGACTGACCGGACGATTATCCCGGCCATAAGCGCGCTTTGACAGCCATAAACCGCGCTCCCCATAGCGTAAGATCAGGTCTTTGGGTGCCCCCTTTTGTAAATGCCAAATGGTCTCAAATCCATCACGATGTAATTGCGCCGCAAATCTGGGGCCAACCCCATGAAGATAGCCCGGCGGATGCGGGGCCAGTAAATCAGGGGCTTCTTCTGGTGTGATAATTCCAAAACCGCGCGGCTTATCCATTTCG
>JARFRJ010000289.1 GCA_029287305.1 Hyphomonas sp.
AGATAGGTCCCAAGGCCTTTCCCGCCGATAAATCGGCTGGCCAGCCAACCAGCTGCAATCCCGATAAGGGCCATGACAATAAGGGCTTCAGTATCCATATTCGTTTCCTCGATCAGAGACTATGCGTCATTAAAAATTACTAGCAAACTGATTTTTCTGTGACAATGTATAGACTGCAGTCTCTTGCTTTTGAGAAGGCACAGGCCAAAGCGTATCCTATAGCGATGCAGTATTGATCAGGGGCAGGCATTTTGAAGAGACAAAAACATCTCCATAACACTTTGGATATGGAACGTCGTTTGGGTGACGGGATACGCGCCTACTTGCCCCATTTTTTGTCTGAATTTATCATGTTCGGTTTAAAACAGGCCTGGGCGGCGCTTTTTGGAGGGCTGCTTCTTTGTGCCCTGATCGGCACAGCTATGATCTGGCAAGACGACTGGCCCTTGGCGCGGTATGATGCCCTTTTAATCTATGCCGTCTCTTTGCAGGTCTTCATGATCCTGTTTAAGCTTGAGACTTGGTCAGAAGCACGCGTGATTGTGCTGTTTCATCTGACGGGAACGCTTATGGAGATTTTCAAGGTTCATATGGTAAGCTGGGCATATCCGGGCGATGGGATTATGAAATTCATGGATGTGCCCTTATTTTCAGGCTTTATGTATGCCTCTGTCGGCTCTTATATCGCCCGTGTGTCACGCATATTCAAGATGCGCTTTGCCCCTTATCCCCCCTTCTGGGTAGCAGGTCTTTTGGCTTTAGCGATTTATCTTAATTTTTATAGCCATCATTTTATACCGGATCTGCGAATGGGTCTGTTTATCGCGAGCGTGTGGATATTTTGGCGCACCCGTATCTGGTTTTGTATTGGCGACAATACCTATTGGATGCCTTTACCTCTGGCGGTTTTTCTGGCCAGCTTCTTCTTATGGGTTGCCGAAAATATAGGCACCCAGACCGCAACTTGGGTCTATGCAGGCCGGGCCGCTTATGCTTGGACGGATATTACCAAAATGGGCTCCTGGTATCTCTTGCTCTATGTCAGCTTTGCGACGGTCAGCCTGGTCATTCGGGATCATTTGGTCAGGGCAAAACAATCAGAAAAGCTATAAATCTAAGCCTCGCTAAAGAAGACACAGGCAAAGCCTTTATTCTACTGGTATCGGAGCCTGCTCAAGCGGCTCATCAGATGATGTTAATTGCTCCCATGTAAATAGGCCCGCCTCATTCGCACCCAAAAGGGAGGTCACAACGACCAGAATCAAAAGCGCTATAAAACTGGAAAATATGAATATGAACGGGCGCAAAAACGTTGTCAGCCGATAGGTGGCATAGCTTTTACGCAAGGTTTTATAAAGGTGATAGGGAAAGCCGATCGTCCAAACCATCCATAGG
>JARFRJ010000334.1 GCA_029287305.1 Hyphomonas sp.
GGTTAAGGGTATAATGGCGGACAAAGGATGGGTCAGCGACCGGCAGACGATACGCTCCGGCTCCCGGACTATCCGGTTGCGCCGCATAACTAGGCCCGGAAAAAGCTAGGCACATATAAAGACACAGGCAGGAAAACCAGCGCGTGAGCATATGGGGTATTATCTCGCTCATTGGCAAAATATAGCCGATATAACAATGCGGATATAGTCCTGATCCCGCCTCAAGCCCGCTTTATCTCTCAAAAGAGCGTCACCCGGAAGACAGGTGCGATAATAGACGGACTGAATTCTAAATTCCTCACTTGCTTTTCCAGTCCGTTTGCAGAATAAGAGGCAGATCATTTATAGGGCAGGTGGCAGAGTGGTTTAATGCGGCGGTCTTGAAAACCGTTGAGCGTGCAAGCGTTCCGGGGGTTCGAATCCCTCCCTGCCCGCCACTCAAAAGCAAACTCCATCTATATGCTATTGCAAAAGACAGGTTCGCGGGTTTCACGGGATATTTACCCATACTCACGCATTGTCTGGCCCCACTCTGTGAATAAAGCCGTCTAAAGCCCTTATCTGCTTAGATTTCGCTAAAGCAAGGGGGTGAAACCTGATTGGAGCCCCTAAACTTCCTCTATTTTCTGTTAGGGTCTCCAAAGGCTACGCAGACAGATATGAAGAGTTCAAGGTTAAGCGTCGACAGGGTTTACCCCTCTTTTGCGCAATATGGCTTTTCATAGACTATGCGGTTTCGACCCGTTCAATATATTGTACGCTTTTCAAAGCACCAATGGCGCTGACGCCAAGCTGGTAATTCCCCGGCAATTGGAGTTGCGCGGTATGCCCTGGCTGCAAAGGTATATGGAGCATCAAATTCAGGGACTGCTCTGCGCCCGCCTTCGACACCGCCTTCATAAGACTTGCAAATTGAGAGATTTGCGCATCTGCGCGCAAATGGATATGCAGGGTCTTCTCATCCAGTTTTTGGCAGGGGGCCTTTTCAATAGAATTGACACGCATAAGGGTCAGGCGGACCTCTTCATCCTTGCGCCGGGCTTCGGCGCATAAAAAGATGGATCGGCCAATCTGCAAGGCCTCTCGCACAGTCATCAAAACCTCTGGCATGATCATAATTTCAATTTCGCCAGAGGGGTCCGATAAGGTTAGAAACGCAAATTTTCCGCCATTTCGCGCCGGTTTTTCCACCAAAGCCCGAACAATACCAATCATTTCCAGCATGCGTTTTTCACCGGACTTATCCTTGACCTCATTGGCGAGGGTCAAGCGGTCCCGATCCAATGTCTCCAGAACCGTGTCTAGAGGGTGACCGGAGAGATAAAACCCGATCGACTGAAACTCTTCATCTAAAAGCCGCGCATGTAACCATTCAGCCTGGTCCGGCAAGGCGGGACGAAAATCAGGCTCTGTTAAGCCAAACAGGCTGGATTGTCCGCCCGCGCGATCTTCAGAGGCGCGCATGGCAATAGCGTTAAGATTGGGCGCGGCGGCATGGGCCCTGGCACGATTGGGTTCCACCCCGTCAAAGGCCCCGGCCCGGGCTAATTGCTCCAGCGCTTTGCGGCCCAGATGCCGCGGTTCAATTCGGTTTGCCAGATCATATAAATCTTCATACGGTCCGCCAGAGCTGCGCTCTTTCACGACATGACGCATCGCCTCTAGGCCGACCCCTTTTATTGCCCCAAGGGCATAGACAATGCCGCCATCCCGCACACTAAAATTGGCGCTGGACGTATTGATATCCGGTTTATGAACCGGAATGCCAAGCCGTTTGGTATCTTCGAAAAAGGCGGCCAGCTTGTCTGTATTATGTAATTCCAGACTCATCGAGGCGGCAAAAAATTCCACAGGAAAATGCGCTTTGAGATAGCTGGTCTGATAGCCGATCAGAGCATAGGCTGCGGCATGGGATTTGTTAAAGCCATATCCAGCAAACTTGGCCATTGTGTCAAAAATTTCATTGGCAAGGCGTGCCTCAATCGGCGCGGCGCGCTGCGCGCACCCTTTTACAAAGCGCGCCCTTTGCTGGTCCATTTCCAGTTTTTTCTTCTTACCCATGGCCCGGCGCAGTAAATCCGCTTCGCCAAGAGAATATCCGGCCAGAATTTGCGCCATTTGCATGACCTGCTCCTGATAGACGGGCACGCCATAGGTTTCTTCCAAAACCGGTTTCAGGTCGTCATGTTGATAGCGGATAGTCTCCGGGTTCTCCTTGCCCTCGCAAAAGGTCGGAATATTATCCATCGGGCCTGGTCGATACAGGGATATGATTGCGATAATATCCTCAATCCGGGTCGGTTTGACCCGCCGCAGCGTCTCGCGCATGCCCTGGCCTTCCAATTGAAACAGGCCAAGTGTCTCGCCAGAGGCCATCAGCGCATAGGCGGCCTCATCATCCAGACTATGCCAGTGTGCGCCCACATCGCGGCCATCTTCGCGAATAAAATCAAGTGCCCTTTGAATGACGGTCAGGGTTTTCAGGCCGAGAAAGTCAAATTTCACCAATCCGGCTTCTTCGGCCCATTTCATATTATACTGACTGGCTGGTAAATCAGAGCGTGGATCGTAAAATAGCGGCACAAGCTCGGTCAAAGGCCGGTCCCCAATTACGACCCCCGCGGCATGCGTGCCAGCATTGCGATACAGCCCTTCTAAGGCCAGCGCTGTGCGCAAAAGCTCACCGACACGCGGGTCCTTCTCCGTCTCTTCATCAAAGCGCGGTTCGCTGGCAATCGCCTCGGCTAATTTTGGCGGATTTGCCGGGTTGAACGGGATCAGCTTGGCAAGGCGGTCGACCTGAAAATACGGCATCTGCATGACCCGCCCGACATCGCGGACCACCGCTTTGGCCTGTAGCGTCCCGAATGTAATAATCATCGCGACCGCATCAACGCCGTATTTATCACGGACATAGCGGATCACCTCGCCGCGTCTTTCCTGACAGAAATCAACGTCAAAATCCGGCATGGAGACACGTTCAGGGTTTAGGAAACGCTCAAACAGAAGGCCAAAGCGTAAAGGATCAAGATCAGTGATCAGCAAGGACCAGGCAACCAATGACCCGGCCCCGGAGCCGCGGCCCGGACCCACAGGTATGCCTTGATCCTTGGCCCATTTGATAAAATCAGACACGATCAGGAAATAGCCCGGAAAGCCCATTTTCTCGATAATTGAGAGTTCATAGTCAAGCCGTTCATAATAGGCGTCCTGGCTGTCATAAAGCTTATCGGCGGCGGCAAGACGGGCCTGTAGACCCGCTTCGGCCTGAGTGCGTAACTCTTTAACTTCGCCCTGCCCGCCCTGACCGGAAAAATTAGGCAGGATGGGCTTTCGCCGGATCGCTTTTACCGCGCAGCGCTGGGCAATCTCGCAGGTGCGCTCCAGCGCTTCAGGCAGCTCTGCAAACAATTCTGCCATCTCGCCAGCGGTTTTAAGATATTGGCTCGGCGCAACCCGCACGCGGTCCGTCTGGCCAAGATAGGCGCCATTGGCAATACACATCAAGGCATCATGCGCGCCAGCATCATGCGGTTTCATGAAACGGGCATCATGGCTGGCAATAAGGGGCAGATTATGCGCATAGGCCAGTTCCAGCAAATGCGGTTCACTTAGCGCTTCGGCCTCTAGGCCGTGCCGGGTCAATTCAATATAGAGGCGATCTGGATAAAGGCGGTGATACGCTTTAAGCCAGTCCTCCGCCTCATCCAACTTGCCCTTCAAGCAGAGCTTCGCCAATTCACCCTCTACCCCGCCTGTCAGCAGGATCAAACCCTCGGTTTTCTCCTGCAAATGTCTGAAATCAAGCCGCGGAACGCCATCTGAAGACTCTAGGAAACTATATGAGGATAGCTCCATAAGTCTCTGATAACCCGTATCATTTTGTGCATATAGCTTGATTTGAGACAAGGGGTCATCCGGTCCACCGCTCATTACATCAAAGGCGCAGGCCATAATCGGCTGGACCCCTGCTTTGGAAAGCGCTTCAGAGCGTTCTAAAGCGCCAAACATATTGTTTCTGTCCGCAACAGCCAGTGCAGGCATCGCCTCATCTTCGGCCCATTTTGTCAGGTCTTTGGTTGTGATCATGCTTTCCAGCAAGGAATAGCTAGACCGGACGGCCAAGTGAATAAACGGCGTGCGACTCATCTATGTCCCTTTGCAAAACCCCATCTTGCCTTGTCAGCCTGTTCCAGAAAAGGGTCTATTTGGGATAATCGACCAGCTTACCCTGATCGAGCGTGATCACCCGGTCCATATGCGGAATAAGCGCCATATTATGCGTTGCCAGAAGAATGGTTACATTCTCACTGCGCACCATATTGATCAGGCTGGCAAAGACACGTTCGGTTGTTGCCGGGTCGAGATTACCGGTCGGTTCATCGGCAATCACAAGCTTGGGCTGATTGACCAAAGCCCGTCCAATCGCGACACGCTGCTGCTCGCCGCCGGATAATTGGCCAGGCTGATGATGACCGCGATCGGCAAGCCCCATATCTTGCAGGATAAGCTGTGCCTTAGCGCGGGCCTGTCTTCGCCCAACACCGCCAATCATCAAAGGCATGGCGATATTATCTTCGGCGCTGAACTCAGGCAATAAATGGTGAAATTGATAGATAAACCCAATCTGGGTGCGCCGCAGCCGGGTCAATTCGCTGTCTCTCAGGCCCTGACAGGACTGA
>JARFRJ010000154.1 GCA_029287305.1 Hyphomonas sp.
CCCGAAGGCGGCGCTGAAAATATTATGCTGGAATCAGTCCTTGCCCTTGCCGAGGCTGATATTCATCAAGCCGTGATCACACGGCCACATAATTCCTTTCGTTTGGACTGCTTTGAAAAAGTGGGTATTCAAACACAGACCGCCTCATTTAACAGGTTCTGGCCGTTTTCGACCCGGCGTACGATCCGCAAAGCAATTGGAGACTTTCAGCCTGATATTATTGAGTATTGGATGGGCCGGGCCGGTCAATTTGCCCCGGCTGCATACAAATCCAAATCTGTCGCTTGGTATGGAGGATATTATAAGCGTACCAGATTTGCCCATTGTGATTGGCATGTGGGTCTAACCAAGGATTTATTGCGGCATATACGCGATCAAGGTGTCAGTAAGGACCGCTCTTCTATTGTCCATACCTATGCTGATTTTGCCGAGGCATCCCCTGTGAACCGGGCTGAGCTGGATACGCCGGAGGACGCACCTGTTGCGCTGGCGCTGGCGCGTCTGCATGAGAAAAAGGGTCTGGATACGCTGCTTGAAGCGGCGGCTGAAATGGAGGGTCTCTATGTCTGGATTGCCGGGGATGGCCCTTTGGAAGCGAGTTTAAAGGCGCAGGCGAAACGTCTGAATATAAGCTCACGCATACGCTTTCTGGGTTGGCGCAATGATCGCGGGGCTTTATTGGCGGCTTGTGACATGGTCGCTTTCCCGTCGCGTTATGAGCCTTTCGGGACGGTTACCGTCGATGCTTGGGCGGCCGGGCGTCCCCTTATCGCGGCGGATGCGGTCGGACCAGCCGCCTATGTTGAAAATGAAGTTTCCGGTCTGTTAATTCCCAAAAATGACAGCCAAGCCTTGAGCGAGGCCCTGCAGCGGGTGACAACAGATAAGGCTTTGGCGTCTCGACTGGTCGAAGGCGGACGCGCGGCCTATCAGGCGCAATTTACCAAATCGGCCTTCATTCGGGACAGTCTTGCACTTTATGAGAAAATTATAGCTACGAACAAGGTAGAGCTTCAGCGCAGCTAAATATCAAAGGGAAACTCCAAATTCGGATCATCCTTTAGTCCATAGGATACATATTGGCGCATATATTCGGTCAAATCGCTGGCATCGCCGATAAGTCTCTCATGCGCGATAAGCGGGCCAAAATTCATCTCAAACCGGCTTTTGGTCTTATTCAGCAATTCATGGAAGAGGGTGATATCCCGCAATTCGCTGTTTAAGGTTGAGAAAGTATAATAGAGCCTCGAATTTCTGGAATTGATATGCAGGGGCAGGACGGGCGCTTTTTTCTTGCGCGCTAGGCTGATAGCCGTGGCGTGCCAGTCATGCTCGGTTAATTTACGATTGACCATTTTGGCGAGTTTGCCTGAAGGGAAAATCACGACACACTTACCCGCCGCAAAAGCTTCGCCCGCGCGTTTAAGGGTTTCGCGTGTTTTCGCAGGCGAGCGTTTATCCATCACCCATTCAACCGGGATCAGAATGTCCTGAAAGCCGGGCGTGATCCGCAGGGCATCGGCATTGGCGAAGATAACGACATCCTTCCTATAGCGTCGCAGAGCTTCCCAAACGGCAACCCCATCCGCCAGACCCGTAGGATGATTGGCGACAACCACGGCGGCACCCGTTTTTGGCAGACGTTCAGGATTATTCAGCTTCAGATCAAATTTCAGAATTTCGGCGAGATAATCAAAACCTTCCGCGCCGCCCATTAGGGATAAAGTGTCTGCAATACGGCAGGCCCGCTCATACCCCAATAAGTTCAGCAGGAGAG
>JARFRJ010000244.1 GCA_029287305.1 Hyphomonas sp.
ACACAACACAGGCCTGATGCAAGCTGTCCAGCGTCGCGCTTTGGGTCTTGATCAAAGCATTATAGCGTGTCTGCAGACTGAATTGATCTGTCATATCTTTAAACAATAGCAAAAGTCCGCCGAGAGGATGACGTTGACGGGTGATCGACAGGGTCCGCCCATCGGGCAAGGACCAGATATCCTCAACGACGCCGGAAATATCGACATAATAGGCCAATTCCTCTGCACGCCATCGCGCATAATCTCGCTGCATGGGCAGTTTGCGCCGCTCCCTCAGACGATCCAGCAATTGGCCATGACCGAGGACGCCAATTAAATCACTTTCCTCAAGCCCCCAAATCCGGGCAAAACTGCGATTGTGGAAAAACATTTTCCGGTCCGGACCAAAAATTGCCACGCCATCGGCGACATGATTGAGGGTTTCATCATAGGCGCGCAAATGCCGGTCTAGGTCTTCCTGCACCGCTTCCTGCGAAGTGACATCTATCGCCAGACCGCCCGCCCCACCGATTAATGGGAAAGAGAAAATCCGCATGAGCCGGGGTTTTTGTTGCACAATCACAGACCGGGTTTCCTCCAGATCAATATCATGTTTCAGACTACGCCTGACCTGTTCGCCAGCCTTTTGATCCAACTGCACCTGATCACTGATCACCGCTTCCAGAGTTTCTTTTTCGAGCAGAGTGATATAGGCCAGATTGGCCCATTCAAGCTCCCCTTTTTCCGATACACGCCAGGCCGGAAACGGAGATTTGTGCAGAACTTCCAAAAACGCGATAGGATTAGCCGCCAATATAGGCCGGGCATCCTTGAATTCAGCCGCGCCAGTTTCCGGTAATCTTTCTCTGGCAAGGCAATCTGTCAACCAGACCACTATACGAGCCCCGGTCAGGGAGGCCTCCACGTCAAAATGCATTTCGCCCGCGCCAATAATTTTCAAAGACACAGCGATACCGGTATCCCTTAAACGCGCCAGACTCTGGCGCAGACTTGTTTTCTGGTTCAACTTATCGAGGGCTTCAAAGTCCCGTAGAGCGTCCAAAACAGGCGGCGCAACATCACGCTGATTATATTTTACCTTCATAGAATAGGACAGACGCTCAAGGACGGCCTGTGACCCGTAAATACTGGGCTGGGGCAAGCTCCCATCTGTTGTCAAGCCGGTCTCTGTTGTCGGCCAAGCTAGAATGACACCCGGAAAAGCCTCGACAAGGCGGCTCAATCGTTGAAGGTCAGCTTCATGCCGGGCGGTCTTCTGCCTTAACTTACGGACCAGATCGCGGCTGCCCGATGTGATTCGCAACGCCCATAGCAAAGCCGCCAAAGCCGCTGCACTTGTGCCTATGCTCAAGACAATCGCGATTTGATCGGTTAGAATAGACATGTGCTCCTCTAATAAACTAGGGCTTGGTTTGATGGGCGAAGCCCTCATAAGCAAGACTTATGCGGGCTTTGAATGATACGTTACATGATCACTGTGCCGGGTATGGGCTGGACACAGACATCTTGAAGCATGTCTACCCTATTAACCCTCAATTTTTCGTAAATTCCGCCTCAATATTCTGCATGTCCGGCGATATTTCTGGCGATAGGCTTACATATAGGTGCTTAGAACACTCTCTACGCGTAAAAACTTACGCGTAAAGGCTTTTAGAACATAGCGCCTTTGGGGTGTTTACGCCAAACGTTCCTTTGTCGTCGTAAATCGAATGGCCGGATTTTTCTCCGCTGCATACCCCGCATCCCAGGCATTTTTGCCGAGATATACAGGTGCGCCATCCAAATCCGTTCCCGTTTGAGATTTATTTTTCTCCACAAAAGCATCAATCGCACCCGGTTCATCACTGCTCAACCAGCGCGCAACATTATAAGGTGCCGCTTCAAAATCCACTTTCAAATTATACTCCGCCGCTACGCGCTCGGCCATCACATCAATCTGCAAATGCCCGACCGCCCCAACAATCAAGTCTGAGCCGATTGTAGGACGAAACAGCTGGGTCACGCCTTCCTCAGCTAGGCTTTCCAACGCCTTTCTCAGGTGTTTCTGTTTCATTGGATCGTGCACGCGGGCCCGGCGTAAAATCTCCGGCGCGAAATTTGGGATCCCTGAAAACTGTATATCACCGGTTTCAGACAGGCCATCACCAACGCGTAATTGACCATGATTGGGGACGCCAATGACATCGCCCGCAAAAGCTGTTTCGGCAATTTCACGATCCTGGGCAAGGAACATCAGCGGATTGTGGATATTGACCTGCTTACCGGTTGAGGTTTTAAGCCGCATCCCACGTTTGAACTGGCCAGAGCAGAGACGTAAAAAAGCAATACGGTCGCGATGATTAGGGTCCATATTCGCCTGAATTTTAAACACAAAGCCTGAAACCGCTTTGTCACCTGCATTCAACTCGACCTCTGCGCCTTTCTGGCGGGCGGCTTGCGCGCGCGGCCCCGGCGCCAGTTCTGCCAGAGCATTCAACAGTTCAGTAACCCCGAACTGTCGCAAAGCCGAGCCGAAGATAATCGGTGTCATATGCCCTTCAAGGTACGCTTTGGGGTCCAGCTTCGGCAGGGCCTCGCGCGCCAGATCTGCACCTTCGCTCAATTCTTCCAGAACCAGTGGATCGAGCGCATTTGCGCCTTGCATTGACAGAGCCTGAACCGCAACAGGCTCAAGCTGATCGGCCTCAGCAGCCTTGTCTGGCGAGTTTTTCTGAAACGGGAAAAAGCGATCCGCCCGCAAATCCAGCATACCGGCAAACCGATTTCCGCTCGCCGCCGGCCAATAGAGCGGTGCCGTTTCCAATTGCAGTTTATCGGCAATTTCATCTAGCAATTCAAACGGATCAAGCGCCTCGCGATCCATCTTGTTGATAAAGGTAATGATCGGAATATCGCGCATACGGCAAACCTCAAAGAGTTTAAGCGTTTGCGGTTCAATCCCTTTGGCGGCATCCAGAACCATGACCGCGCTATCCGCCGCGGTTAAGGTGCGATAAGTATCTTCAGAGAAGTCTTCATGGCCCGGCGTATCTAGGAGGTTAAACAGTAAATCCTGATACTCAAACGTCATCACAGAGGCCGAGACAGAAATGCCCCGGTCCCGCTCAATCTTCATCCAGTCAGATTGTGTCCGTCGGCGCTCCCCACGCGCTGCAACCGCGCCTGCAGCACGAATGGCCCCGCCACAAAGCAGCAAATTCTCCGTCAGGGTTGTCTTGCCTGCATCCGGATGAGAAATTATCGCAAATGTGCGCCGTCTTTGCGCCTCGGCATAAATAGGATTAGAGGAGGTGTTCGCCATAAAATTGATCCAGACAGGTGTAAAAGACGCGTTTTACACATCTATCGCCTTGAAACCAAGACATAGGGTCCAACATATCGCTTTTCAATTTTCATGCTCTATAAAAGGAATATAGGACGCCCTGCCAAAGCCCCTGCCAGTCTATCAGAGCGCTTCTATTGGCTCGGTCAGAAAATGACGGCCAGCGCGATCTTCAATCTCAATGACCCATAAATCTGGGTCCCGGTTCAAAGCTCTTGCGATATAGGCATCAATATCCGGCTCATCTGCACTCAGACCTTGATCGCTTATATCCTTGAAACAGCGCGCGCCGGACAGGTCAAAGCCAGGCACAAAAGCCCGCGCGGTCCCATCAAGGCGCGCCACTTTCACTAAAATATCCCCGCGCAGAGTATCGCCTTTATTCAGGACAAAGCCGCTCGCGCCGCCGCTTTGTACACGGCGCAACAGGGCTTGCACCCAAAGCTCTGTAGGTAAACGCGCGGACATGATGGTTTCCTTTACCTTTTATGGATTTAGAATAAATTGCATGGCGTCATCAGACGGCTTACAACCTGCCGCGTGAATTGACATAATTGCGTGAACAGGCTTATGCCTGAAAGCTATATACTCTATTGCATAAACAGGCTTATACCTGAAACGCTGTAGACACTACACAAAGTACAATATTCGCTTTGGGTATTCAATAGGCGAGGATGAATTGGTGTTACCTTCAATCATGCGATCTGCTGGCTTGGCCCTGTGCCTGTGTGCGTTATCTCTCCCCTTAGCCGTGGCACAGTACAGCGCCGAAGCAGCGCAAACACGTGCCCTGCAAGACGCAAATACTACCCCTTCAAACCTGAAAAAGCAGCAAACTCTCCCGGTATCTCAAACGCTGGCCTCTCTGCCATCAAGTTCTGAAAACATATCAGGATCAAACGAGCTGCCAGGCGCGGCGGCCCCGATCACAGCACAAGCAAGCAAATATCATCTTTTGGAAAGCGCGGCTGCCGGATATGGGACTTATCATTATGATGTCTCTGACATTCATGCCCGCGGACTGAACTCAGCCAAAGATGTGTCCGATGCACTTGACCGATTGGCCGGGCGCAATCCTGAGCAATTATCGCGCGGCTGGGTCGCCTATGCCGCCCTTGTCGCCGCACAGTCGCCTGAATTACAGGCTTCGGTTCAAGATGTCGTGCAATATTATGGCCGCGAGATAATCTCAAAGGGCTTGATCAAAGATCGTAATTATGTCCGGCGAGATTTAAAGGGCGCGGAGACTGCCCTGATAAGGGCACAAATCGCTATTTCCGCCGATACTAGAAGGCTTGAGCAAACGGCACGGTTTTTCCGCCGACAAGCCTATGCCCTCCAGATCAGCCGTTGGGCGCGCGCGCGCATTCGCGGCAAAACCATGACACTGGTCGTCGATAAACTTATCGCCGCCGCTACAACCCCCCGCGATATTCACCAACCGATTTTTGAGGCTTTTATTGCCCCGGATATTGATCAGAATTTACAGGCCGCCGGACAAGCTGAAAATGCCAGTTTCTGGGATACTGTGCTTGGCATAGACACAGATATTCTAATGCCAAACTTCCCCATTGCAATTGCAGAATCTCTCCCTGAAGGCATTCAGAAAAACACTGAACGGGCGGCCAATCAAATTGCCACTCTGGCCGCCTTCCACATTATGGGCATTGGTGCAGACAATATAGATTATGCTTCTGCCGCTTTGGGAGACGGGCCATTGCGCGCCTGTACGGCGATGGCCCAATTGAACATTAATCAATGTGCGCACTCAAACTCATCCCCCTTTGAAACGGTCGACTGCATCGGCAAACATGCCATTCAAGAGACAACCGCCTGTTTTGACCAAATAGTAGATTAGCTTATATATACTCTCACCAAACGTATAGCTGTGTGCGCCTGCCTGTATCCGGGCTCGCAACAGCTCTAGGAGAGCTTCATGTCTATAGAAACCAATGCCCGATCCATACGCGATGAATTCGCCTTTCTGGAGAATTGGGAGGACCGCTATGAGCACCTTATCGATCTTGGCAAAGCCAATCCGGAATTAGCCCCGCAGGAGCGAAATGAAACAAGCCGTGTACGCGGCTGCGCCTCTCAAGTCTGGCTGGTCACAGATATTAAGCCGAGTGGCCGCCTTGAATTCAGAGCGCAATCTGATGCCATGATTGTCTCCGGGCTTATCGCGCTTCTAATACGCCTGTTCTCTGGCGAGACGGCTAAATCTATCCATGAGTTTGATGCACATGTGTTTTTAAGTGAGATCGGCATTTCAGAAACCCTGACCGCGCAAAGATCAAACGGTCTGTCTGCCATGCTGGCCCGAATCCAAAACGATGCGCAAGCGAGTTTAGAAAATATTCAGGCGGGCAGTTAGAGCCTGCGTGCGCCGGAACAACCCTCAAATCTTCTGTAAAGTGTTGATATATTTCTGAAAAAGAGCCGGGGAGAGGGGCCGTGATATCAGGAAGCCTTGGCCAATATCGCACCCCATAACCCGCAAGGCCTCAAGCGTGCGCGAATCCTCAATCCCCTCAGCAACGATTGTCATATTTAAATCATGGCCAAGTTGAATGGTGGACTGAACAAGCGCAGAATCTTCTTCACTAGTCAAAAGATTACGCACAAATCTTTGATCAATCTTAAGTTCACGGGCAGGGATTTTACGTAAATATGTCAGTGTACTATTGCCCGTGCCATAATCATCAATCGACAGTTTTATGCCCATATTGACCAGATCATTCATCGACTGCATCGACGCTTCATCATCTACAAGGCTAGAGCTTTCTGTGACTTCCAAAACAAGCTGATGCGGGTCCGTCTCCGTAATCGCCAGAACAGAGGAGATGGAGGCGCACAGTGTGCGATCCGCCAGCAAAATGGGGCTGATATTGACCGCAATGGATAGGTGAGGGTTCGATTTGAGAACGGAACGTGCCGTCATCAGGGCATATTGCATAACAGACAGCGATAATTCCTTAATGCGCCCCCCCTCTTCAGCCGCCTTGATAAATTCATTCGGGGAAATCGGCCCGCGAATAGGATGCGTCCATCGCGCAAGCGCTTCAGCGCCGACCAGTTTACCCGTTTCAAGATTTATTTTAGGCTGAAATTCCACGCGGATTTGGCCCGCTTTAATCGCCAAATCAAGTTCACTCAAGCGCGTGACCGACCATGTGGCCTCGGTTCGGTCACTTTCCTCATAGGCTTCCCAGACTTTACCGAGCGCTGCGGCCCGCTTGGCGGACAGGTTAGCCCCCAAAATACGGTCCGGGATTTCCGCATCTGAACGCATATCAACGCCGAATACAACCTGGAGGGTAATCGGCAATTTTCCGATGACAAAGCCATTTTTCAAAATCAAGGCCAGACTTTCCAGATGACTGGACAGGAATGTCGCATGCTCTGGATTAACAAACCAGTAAAAGCGACCATCCTCACCCTGCCATGTTTTCCCGTTCTGACTGAGAATAGAAGAGATGTTTGCCGCCAGAGTCTTGCGATCAGAAATGGATAAAAGTCCCATAATCTCATCAAAACGCGCGAGGCTAGCCACGGCAATAACTCTGCCTGTTTTCTCTTTAAGGCGTAAGGAATTTAATGTTGGCAGGCCCGTATCGGAATGCCTGTGCGCTTCCTGTTTCGCATTGTTCTGCAATTGATGATACAAGCCGATCAGCATGGAGGCTAGGCTCATACTGGCTGGCAGGCTGATATCGAAAAAGATGTTTTGGCTGGCAAGCCTGTAAGACAGTGTTGAAATGATGATATTAGCAAACAATGTCGCCAAAAGCAGGCTTTGCACATTATTCCGGGTCAGCAGAAAATAAGCCAAGGCCAAAAAGATAAAATATCCCCAAATGAAAGGCACTTTAACCGGTTTGGCTCGTAAAAGCGTCTCTGTACCGAGCGCGATCATGCGGGTTTTACCGATCAGGCCTTCCCCAAGGATGAATGTTTTCTTCGCACTGTCATAGTTTTCAAAGCCAATCACAAGATTGTGACCGTCCAGAACAGATCGTAATTGTGAGGCCGTTACCCCCATATAGGAAAAATAGGGAATACTCAGCACATCAATACTGTAATTGACCCTAAAGCTTTCATTTATGCCGCCCTCAATACCGCTTAAATATGCCTCGGCGGCCACATAGTCGGTCCCTCTTGCATTGATACGATATGGAATAGCATCGACCACGCGCCAATAAGGGGCGGGTTTCTGATTATGGACAATCTCTACATTGGCCGCATAATTGGCCAGGCCAAGCGGGGTGGGCTGGCCATCATCATTGAATGTAATGGCCATAGAAACACGGTCAGAATACCTGTCTCTTATACACATCTGACGCTGCCGACGATCCAACTCTAGTGTAGATCTCGGGGGGGGGCGGGGCGGGGGGAGGGGGGGGGGGGGGGGGGGGGGGGGGGGGGGG
>JARFRJ010000394.1 GCA_029287305.1 Hyphomonas sp.
CTCTTGCCCTGCAACAGGCAGAGGCGGTCAAGCGTCTCCTTTATGAGACCTCAAATGGCCTGATCGGTGCCGAACTCGTTCCGATGACCACAAGCGGCGACAAGTTGACCACGCAAAGACTGATCGAGGCGGGAGGAAAAGGGCTCTTCACCAAAGAGATTGATCGCGCTCTGGAGGCGGGACAGATTGATATTGCGGTACACTCCCTTAAAGATGTTCCAAGCATACTGACTTTTGGTCAGGACATATTCGCCTGTCTGAAACGGGAAGACCCGCGCGAGGGTTTTATCAGTCTGAAATATACATGTCTGGAAGATTTACCCGAAGGCGCTGTCTTCGGCACGGCCAGCATCAGGCGCGAAGCCCAAAGCCGATATCTGCGTCCGGACCTTAATTTCGTCCCCTTTCGCGGCAATGTGCAAACGCGTCTGAAGAAATTGGAGGCGGGCGAAGCTGAGGCGACTTATCTGGCTATGGCAGGGCTCACCAGATTGGGATTAGCCCATCTGGCCCAGCCGATTGATCTGGCGGCGATGCCCCCGGCACCCTGTCAGGGGATTGTAGCGGTGGCCGCAATCGCGCAAAATCTTTCGCCAGAACTGATCACGGCTTTGGCGGCCATCAATAATAAGGCGGCGGCCCGCGCCGCAGCCGCTGAGCGCAGTTTTCTGCGCGTTTTGGACGGGTCCTGCCGGACGCCGATCGCCGCCCACCTCTTTCAGGAGGCGCATGCCTATCGTTTCTTCGGAGAGGTGATCCATCCGGATGGCACACATTTGTGGAATACAGCAATTTACAGCTCTACCAATGCCGATATTCAAGAACTGGAAAAAATGGGGGAGCGCGCGGCGGAGGATTTGCTTCAACAGGCGGGCGGCGCTCTGCCCCAATTTGAGGCGTGAGAAATTGCGAGGCTGCGTCCTGATTACACGCGCGGAGCCGGGCCATCAGGATACGCGGGAGCGTCTTCATCAAATAGGCTTTTCCTGTATTTCTGCGCCCATGCTTACCTATGAAAAGACACAGCATAGATTTGCGAATATAGACAGGATCACGCACCTCCTCTTTACCAGCGCCAATGGGGTGAAAGCTTTTAGCCAGATCAGTGATCGCCGAAACCTGCCAGCCTATTGTGTCGGTCCGGCCACAAGCGCAGCCGCGCAACAGGCTGGATTTTCCCAAATCATCAATGCGGATGGCGATGCCCGTGATTTGATCGCCTGTGTGAAGACAAATGTAGAGGTGACAGGTGCGCACCTCTGCCATATCGCCAATGAGGCTGCAGCCGGGCAGGTGAAACAGGCCCTGCAGGAGGCCGGCTATAGGGTCAGTTTTGCGCCCCTCTATCGCATGCGTGCGGCAAAGTCTTTGCCAGAGCCAGCCTTGTCAGCTTTGAAAGGCTCTGTCCCGTTGCACATTTTGGTACATTCGGCCAAAGGCGCAGAGGCTTTAAAGGCGTTATTGGGTGAGATCAATCTGCGCCCGCATATGCTGATCGGTATTTCGGACAAAGCCCTAAAGCCGCTTAAAGCCCGCGCTTTTGCCGCTCGATATATTGCGGCGCGGCCAAATGAAACAGAGCTTGTCGCCGCCCTGCAAAGGGCTGAAAGCAGGCTTTGATCTCTTCTAAGAAGTTCTGTATGGTTTGCCTGTCAGACAAAGAGTGATGATCCATGACAGCACAGGATGAGATGGAGACAGGTAAAGAGCCGATTGATGCTGTTTTTGAGACAGAGGCTCTGGATAATCTGGATAATGCGTCAGGTCCGGAGCCCTCGCCTCAAAAGGCCAGAACACGATGGGCGCGTCTGGCTTTTAATCTCATTATACTGGTGAGCCTTGGCGGGCTTATCGCTTATGGCGTCTGGAATTATCAGAAAGCTGAACAGGAAAATGCCGCCCTGCAAGCCCAATTATCGAGTTTGACAGAGACGCTCACCACAGGCCTGACCGAGCAGAGAGCAGAGTTGGATGTGCTGGCGGCACAAACGGCAAGGCTTGATCTATTTAGTGAAAAACTGAGCGCGCTTGAGGCGACGCAATCTAATAGCCCGCCTATATTTGAAGGGGATGATAATCTGCAATTCACCGCTATTTTGCCGCGGCTGGAAGCTCTTGAGAGTGTTCTTGATGTGACCGTTGAGAACGATCAAGCATATTCAGTTACTCTCGCTGATCTGGGCGAACGTATTGGCATGAAGGCGAGCGAAATTTCAGATCTGGAACAGATCGTTCGCGGGGTGGAAACGCGTCTTGCTGCACTGGAAGGTCAAGGCGAAGCGCTTTCCAATACAGACAGACAGTCTATAGATGCCGCTCTGCAGGTGCTTACCGAGCGCGTTGATGCTTTGCAAGTGAGACAGGCAGAGACGATGCCTCGCTCAGAGGAGATGCCGACACGCGCCGCTGACATGGGCGAGGATAATACGGACGGGGTTATTATAGAGACTGACCGCCCGGAGGGTCCTCTTCTGGCCGAGGACAATGATCTGGAAGCAGAGCCAAGCACAGCCTCTGCCGAAGCGCCCCTCTTTCAGGCGCGCGTCCAGCCTGATCAGGCTGCACTGGCTTTGATCTCTATTGAACGTGCCGCCGAACAGGGGATGCCTTTTCGAGAGGATTTTGAAACCCTCAAATCGGCCATGCCAGAGGCGTCAGATATTCAAATTTTGGTGACCACAGCTTCTGTCGGAATTAACACAATTGCCGAGCTGCAAAGGGCATTTGATATGGCCTATACTGAAGCAAGAATGACCCTTGATGACCGGCAAAGGCTCAAGCCGCAGCAAAATTGGGCCTGGCTGGACCGCCTGTTTGGAGGTCAGGTTGAAGTGCGCCGCAGAAATCCGGATTTTGATCAGTTGATAGCCGGATTGGAAACCGCTCAAGCGGCTATTGAAGATCAGAGCCTCGCTTTAGCCATTGAAATCCTTTCCGAATTGGAAGACAAAGAGATGAATAATTCTTTCGCCCCTTGGCTTGAAACCGCACGCCAGCATTTGGAGTTGAAAGCTGCGCTGACCGCTTTGCGGGCTGATCTGTTACAAGCTGAGGAAAGTCTGGAAAATCTATGACCCGCCTTTTCTTTATTCTTGTCTCCATCGTCTTTATTGGTCTTGGCATATTTTGGCTGTCCACTTTGCAAGGCTTTGTTACGATTGATGTTTTTGAACGCGAAATACGCATGCCGCTCATATTAGCGATCCTGTTTATGCTTTTCGTGGTGAGCTTTTTTATTCTCATTTGGGCCGGGCTGGTCAAGCTCTGGCGGTTGCCGGGAGAGATGAAAACATTGCGCAAGACCAAACGGGTCCGAACAGCCAATACGGCTCTGGCCGAGGGGCTTCTGGCGGCTGAAGCGGGTGATACGGTTCTGGCCGATAAGCTGTCGCGCAAAGCCGAGACGCATGCCGATGATGAGCGCTTGAAGGTGCTTTTACAGGCCCGACAGGCTGAAGCGCGTCGCGACTGGATCAAGGCTGAGCGGGCCTGGGCGCATCTCTCAGAGCTTCCGGGCGGTGAACTGGCTGGTTTGCGCGGCGCGGCAGCAGCAGCTTTACAGCGCGGCGATACCGAATTGGCCGAGTTGAGTGCCCGTCAGGCGCTGGCTTTGAATTCGGGTGCAGAATGGCCCTTTCATTCCCTGTTTGATCTGCAAGTTGCCCGCGGCGACTGGACGAAAGCGCTAGAGACGTTAAAGCTTGGCGAGAAACAAGCCCTGCTTGATAAGCGCGTACATCAACGCCGACAGGCCGTTTTGTTGACAGCTTTGGCCACCGCTTTGCCCTATACAGATCAGGGTGAGGCGCAAAAGACACTGGCCGAGGCCCTGAAACTTGCACCGGGCTTTGCGCCCGCCGCGTGGCATTTGGCACGGCTATATCTGAAAACCGATCAGAAAAAATCCGCGATATCCGTGTTGGAAACATGCTGGCCTTATCGTCCGCATCCGGCTCTGGCTTTATTGATCAGCCAATATGATCACGAAACCGATCCCACCGCTTTGGGGGTGCATTTGGAGGCGCTCGTCAAAGCCAATCCGGATCATTATGAAAGCCGTCTGCTAACAGCTAAACTGGCCATGCTGAAAGAAGATTGGATGCGCGCTGTTAATCTCTTATCAGAGCTGGCAGAAGAAAATATGACGGGTCGCCTTTGTCTTTTGATGGAAAAAGCCTTGCAAGGCTATGGCGATGAGCCGGCGGCAGCGCATTGGGCGCGCCTAGCGGTCAGCGCGTCGCGCGAGGCCGACTGGTCTGATATCGATCCCAAAGGCCAGGCTTTTGACTATTCCCCCGAAGAATGGACGCAGCTTGTCTATAAATTTGGCGATGGCGGCCAATTGGTGCACCCGCGTTACGAAGCGTTCAAGGAAGAGCTTGATGAGAGCACCGCTTATCTGCACTTACCTGCGCCGGATAAAGGGACAAAATCGATCCCTTCGCCTGCAAAACTGGCGGGGCAATCCAGCGTGCCTCCGCTTGACTATGTTTCCGGTTCATCTGACGATCAGAGCTGACCCATTTCAATTTCCCTGCGAATCTATAAATTCAGATTTGCAATTTTGTATAATACCCTTAATATCTTTTGGGATAATTCACGTAATTTTCGCCCCCTTTATAGAATACAGTCCTTAGGAGCCTATACGTTCATGCCATTTCATCTCTCTCTTCGACGCGTCAATCTGGGCCTTTTTATGGCCGCCTCTGCCTTGTCTTTCTCACCTGTCGTTCAGGCGCAAAGCGTCCCGATTGTCTTGCCGGGTGCTCCGGGCGAGGACAGCACCGTAATTGACGCTGAAGACGCCCTTGAAATTTCCGATAATAGTTATTCTGCAGATGATGTGCGCTTTTTGACCAATATGATCCCGCATCACAATCAGGCTGTGCTGATGGCCAATCTGGTTGAAGACCGGACCAATACCCCAGAAGTGATCGAGATTTCTGGACGGATCAATGCCGGGCAGGATGACGAGATTGCTTTCATGCAGGACTGGCTAAGCCAGCGCGGGGAGAAGGTTCCAGACCCAAGCGCGCACGCGCATATGGATATGTCGCATGAAATGGCAGGCATGGCCTCGCCAGAGCAGATGGAAGCGCTCGCTGCGGCCGAAGGCGCAGAATTTGACCAGCTTTTCCTCACACTTATGATCGCGCATCATAAAGGCGCGATCACCATGGTGGACGCGCTGTTTGACCAGCCCGGATCAGCCTATGATCCAGTTCTGTATGATTTTGCCAATGATGTGGAAAACGATCAAAGCAGCGAAATTGAGCGTATGAACAAGCTTTTGAACTCACTGTCACCTGACCCACGGGCCAATCTGAAAGCAGGTTTTCGCGATGCGGGTGAAGCCATTTCCAATCTGGCGCTTTTGGCTTCCTTACCGAAACCGGCTGGCTTTTTTGATCCGAAAAATCCGATGGGACTGCCACCGATTATAGAAAAAGAGCCCGCTGAAGAGGCGGAAGTTGAAATGACAGAGACTGCGTCTATGGACGGCGAGACTATGGTGCATGAAGGCCATGAAGATGGAGCTCATGAAGGCGAAGGCATGCCGACCGCGCCAATCGAGACAGCCTCTGAAACAATAGCGGCGCAACGCAGTGAGGTCGAAGAGGATGAGGAAGATACCCAATGGGGTTTGCGCTCACCGCTCTTGAGCTTCTCCAATACCGATATGGCCTTTGCTGAGGACACATTATTTGTCGGTAATTATCATGGCTTCAATATTTATAAGCTTTCTACGGATGGATTGCCCGAACTGTTCAGCTCTATTGTTTGCCCTGGGGGGCAGGGCGATGTTTCTGTTGTCGGTAATCTTTTGATTATGTCCGTTGAGCAGACGCGTGGGCGGGTCGATTGCGGCCTGCAAGGGGTTGCCGAAGAGGTTAGCGCAGAACGCTTTAGAGGCTTGCGCATTTTTGATATCAGCGATATGGCCGCGCCGCGTCAGGTCGGGCAGGTGCAGACGTGCCGGGGCTCGCATACACATTCTATCGTCTCCGGGCCGGATGAAGATGGCAAGCTGATTGTCTATAATTCAGGCACGTCCAGCGTGCGCGATACAGAAGAGCTTGCCGGATGTATTGGCCGGGTAAGCGGCGAACAGCGCACCGCGCTTTTCCGGATTGATGTGATTGAAATTCCGATGAATGATCCGGCCAGCTCTCGTATTATCGACAGCGCTGCGGTCTTTGCTGATGAAGAGACCGGAAACTTGGCTGGGCTTTGGCAAGGCGGGGATCATGGTGAGGATACGCAAAGCACGCGTATCACCGATCACTGTCACGATATTACGGTCTTCCCTGAGGCAAATATTGCCGCTGGAGCCTGTTCCGGAAATGGCGTTATTTTCGACATTACTGATCCGCGTAAGCCAAAGCGTCTGGACGCTGTAACCGATCCGGGCTTTGCCTATTGGCATTCAGCAACCTTTAACAATGATGGCACGAAAGTGATCTTCACCGATGAGTGGGGCGGCGGCGGTCGTCCGCGTTGCCGAGCCTATGACCCTGTCAATTGGGGGGCAAATGCGATCTATGACATTGTTGATGGCAAGCTGAAATTCCGTGCCCATTACAAAATGCCGGCCCCGCAATTGGAAGAAGAAAATTGCGTTGCGCATAATGGCTCCGTTGTACCGGTGCCGGGACGTGATATTTTTGTGCAAGCTTGGTATCAAGGCGGCCTTTCTCTGATGGATTATACAGATTCAGATAATCCGGTTGAGATTGCCTATTTCGACCGGGGCCCCTTGCATGGCGATCGTCTTGTCGTTGGCGGATACTGGTCCACCTATTGGTATAATGGTAAAATATATGGCACGGGTATTGTTCGCGGTCTGGATGTTCTCTCCCTGATCCCAAGTGATTATCTGACTGAGCATGAAATTGCCGCCGCCGAGCTTGCTAATCAGGGAGATATATTCAATCCGCAACAGCAATTTACCGTCAATTGGCCCGCCGAACCGGTTGTGGCGCATGCCTATATTGATCAGTTGAACCGGGATGATGTGCTGTCGCGCCGTCTGAAGAAGGATTTGAACCGGCTTCTGACCCGTGCGGAAAGTCTTTTGGCTGAAGGGGAGACAGACAGTGCGCTGGCCCGTCAGTTGGAGAGCCTTGCTTCTGAATTTACCGATGAGGCAGGCAATAGCAAAATTGCTGAACGTCAGCGTGCCTTAGGCGGGACATTGTCTGGTCTGGCGACACGTTTGCGCTAGCCGAATAAGAGTGTTGAGACACACGAGCGGTTTTGGCCTGATCACGTGAATAATTAAGGCCTTGGCGATAAAGCGCCAAGGCCTTATCTTTTACACCCTAAGCGTTAAACTGGTTCCAAAAGAACTTGAAACGCTTTAAACGGCGTCTTGATATATTACGATGCCCGCTTTCTGCGGAGCTTATAGGCTTTTCATTATCTGTGCATCCGTCTCTTACAGGTCTCTATTTCTCACGGGTTAATGAGGCGGACGGATAATATATATGTCTCTCCTAGCAAAGCAACTCAGACGGCACTCGCCCTTGGACAGAAAACGTCACCCAGCAATATATTGCGCACCATTGATTGTCATCGTTGCACCCGTGATAAAACCCGCCTGATCACTGGCAAGATATGTTACCATATCGCCAATTTCAGAGGCTTTTCCCAGACGTCCTACAGGAATGGTCGAGATAATGTTCTGCAATACATTTTCAGGCACGCCTGCAACCATATCCGTATCAATATAGCCCGGTGCAATGCAATTGACGGTGATCCCCTTGCGGGCGCCTTCCAGAGCGAGCGCTTTGGTAAACCCGATCAGGCCGGCCTTGGCCGCGGAATAATTTACCTGTCCAAACTGGCCCTTTTGTCCATTGATAGAGGAGATATTGATGATCCGCCCGAAACCGCGTGTTCGCATGCCTTCCCAGACAAGGCGGCTGAGATTAAACGCAGATGTCAGATTGACCGCGATCACCTCATCCCATTGATCCTTGCTCATTTTGTGAAAAGGCGTGTCGCGGGTAATGCCTGCATTATTGACAAGGATGTCAATGTCGCCATGCTCGCTTTGTATTTTCTTAATCCCTTTCGCACAGGCATCTGCATCAGAGACATCAAATTTCACCACATGCGCCCCGGTTTCTTCTGCGCACAATTTTGCCTTTTCGTCATTGCCGGCATAATTGGCGAAAACAGTATAGCCCTTTGCGATCAGACCTTCACTTATAGCTCGGCCAATGCCGCGTGTTCCACCAGTTACGAGAGCAAGACGTGTCATAATTTATTTCCTTTTGGCATAATTAAACTTTGATTTTGACCGAGACGCGATTTTAGGGCAAATTGTGCAGTGCACCCAGACACTTGTCTGAGGGCATCTTTACTTT
>JARFRJ010000410.1 GCA_029287305.1 Hyphomonas sp.
GTTTTAAGCGATCCAGCAAGAAGTCAATGGCATCTGTCGTCCCCATTGGATTGAGTATCCGGCGCAGAACATAAATCTTCTGGAGATGCGCTTTTGGTGTAATCAGCTCTTCTTTTCGCGTGCCAGACTTCATAATATCAATCGCTGGGAAGGTGCGCTTATCAGAAATTTTCCGATCGAGCACAACTTCTGAATTACCTGTCCCCTTGAACTCTTCAAAGATAACCTCATCCATACGTGATCCGGTATCAATAAGGGCGGTTGCAACAATCGTCAAAGACCCGCCATTTTCAATATTACGCGCGGCCCCAAAAAAGCGTTTGGGGCGCTGCAAGGCATTTGCGTCAACACCCCCGGTGAGGACTTTACCTGAACTTGGCACAGTTGTGTTATACGCCCGGCCAAGGCGCGTGATGGAATCCAGTAAAATCACCACATCCCGGCCATGTTCGGCAAGACGTTTGGCCTTTTCTATGACCATTTCCGCGACAGAAACATGGCGCGTCGCCGGTTCATCAAAGGTTGATGCAATCACTTCTCCCTTAACTGTGCGCCGCATATCTGTCACTTCCTCTGGCCGCTCATCAATCAGCAAAACCATTAAATAACATTCCGGATGGTTTTCCTCGATGGAGGAGGCAATATTTTGCAAGAGAACCGTTTTACCGGTCCGAGGCGGAGCGACAATCAAGGCTCTCTGGCCCTTGCCAATCGGAGACACAATATCAATGACCCGACCAGATAAATCTTTCTTAGTAGGATCGCGCAGCTCCATAGACAGACGTTCTTCAGGATAAAGCGGCGTCAGATTGTCAAAGTGAACCTTGTGCTTGGCTTTTTCAGCCGCTTCAAAATTAATCAGGCTGACATTTTCAAGCGCAAAATAGCGTTCATCTTCTTTGGGACTTTTTAGCGTCCCTTCAACCGTGTCGCCTGTGCGAAGTCCTATTTTTTTCAACAGGCGCGGGCTGACATAAATATCATCCGGCCCGGGTAAATAATTTGATTCTGGAGAGCGTAAAAAGCCAAAACCGTCTGACAGAACCTCCAATACGCCTGTTCCGATGATCTGAACATCGCGGTCAGCCAATTCGCGCAAAATTGCAAAGAGCAAATCTTGCGTGCGCAAGGCTTGCGCATTTTCAACCTCAAGGCTTTCAGCATATGCCACTAAATCTTTTGGCGATTTGCTTTTTAATTCTCTCAAAGAAGTTTGAGGCGTCATTGTCTGAGTGATCTCATTCATAGGGACTAAATTTTCCTGAAAATAGAAAGGGAAGCTCGCAAATGGCTCGATAGTCTGCCAATCTTGCGAGAAAGGGGGAACACCATTCATATCCAATGAATTAAAGGTCGGGTCAAGCAAAACCTACTGAATTGATATTTTTTAAGATTCTAAAAAGGCTTCACAACGGCAAGTATAACAATAAAGATAAGCAGGATTGCTGGAACTTCATTCAAGATACGCAATTGACGCTCTGTAATCGTCGCCGTGCCCTGATCAATCTTTTTACCTTGCGCCACGAAAAATCCATGTGCTCCAGTGATCACAAGGACCAATAGAAACTTGACCGGAAACCATGCACTGCCGCTGACAAGAGACGGATTTAGAAAGACCATCCATAGGCCGAAGCCCCAAACGCCAAATAAGGAAGGTGTCAGGATTATTTTGCGCATCCGGCCAGAGGCTAGGCGCATTTCCTCAAACAGGTTTCCCCCCGGCTGATCCGCCATTTGGTAAATCTTCAATCGCGGATACATGAGAAGACCAGCCATATAAACAATCACAGAAATAATGTGAAACGCTTGAATCCATAGATACATAAGGGTCACCCTTCTCGAATAATTTTAAGAACACGCTCAACATTTTCTATCGGTGTTTGCGGTAAAACCCCATGCCCTAAATTAAAAATATGCGGTCGATCAGCATAGGCTGCAATCAGTTCGCGCACGCGCGTGCTCATCGCCTCGCCGCCTGCAATCAAAAGAAGTGGGTCCAGATGCCCTTGCACAGGAAAGGCAGATGGCAAATGCGCATTTACATAGTCTGGAAC
>JARFRJ010000430.1 GCA_029287305.1 Hyphomonas sp.
AGGTCGGGTCTTCCTTTGCGGTTCTGGACGAAGCTGTGCAGACGCAGGTCATCCCCTTTGGTCTGATCGTCAATACGCAGAAAGCCTTTAAAGGGGGGCGGTTCAAGCCTAGCCTTGACAATTTTAAAAAGCGCGCCATTAAGCCCGTACTTGGTGTGTATCCGAGCGATAGTGCACCTGGTAATAGCTGGATGGTTCCCTATTTTAAGTCGCTTGGCGCGCTTGAGCCAGGCTTCTGGCAGGAGACTAGAACAGAGACCGATTATACTGGTTTCCATCAAGAGATTGCGGATATTTTTAACTCTGTCCGTCTGAGCGATGGCACTCTGATTGATGGGGAAACCATTTATAGCGCCCTCATTAATCCGAAGAAAACAGAGGTCAGCGCTATTTATGGCGATTATGCTGAGCTTGTGAAAATTCTGGATCAGCAAGACGGGCTAAAAGACTTCCATAAGCAGTATGAGCTGTATCCGGTCCAGACATTGTTGGTGACCTCGCAGCCCTCCTATTTTGCGGCTGAATATTTGCAGGTAGGTCAAAGCGTGCCCAATGAAGAAGCAGATTGGGCCGTCTGGACGCTGGCAAAAGTATTTGCCGAAGTGGACGGCGTGCCTGCGGTCACCTCAGAGGGATTTGGGGACCTGGAGACAAAAGCTTTCCAATTGGCCACAAGCCAAGTGATGGGCCATCATAATCCGGCCTATTATGGGGCAAATAATCAGGGCGGCTATATGCTGGATCAGAAATGGTTGTCCGATTTTATGATCGATTTGCAAGCGGGGCTTTCTCAATCCGAAATGGAGACAGAAGTGTTTGCGACCGGACATATTTATGAAGCCATTCTTGCGGCGCGTCAGCGTCGAGAAATTTTGCTGAGCAATGTTGAAGCGGGATGTCTTTGTATTTGAGGCGCTAAGCTTTGACCGGTAAGTGCGGGGTGAGGCGGCCCCGCACTTATTGACTTTTGAGCAATACAGAATGGGCAAGGGAAACCTTGCCCTTTTTT
>JARFRJ010000449.1 GCA_029287305.1 Hyphomonas sp.
CCAGAACGCATATGTGCGATACGCTTATCCGCCTGCTCAATCAAATCCCCATCAATCCAGCCCTTATTCAGATTGTGTGCAATCAACGGGGCAATGGGTTGACCGACTTGAACCAATTTATGTGGATAGTCAAACAGTTGAATATAAGCGCTGTTCCAAGCGGTCAGTTTTTGCTCATGATCAACAACGCTGATACCATGCTCGATATTTTCCAACATGGATTGTAGCATGTGACGGTCAAATCGCTCCGCTTGTGTCCCCTGATCCAGGATTGACAGGACATCGGGCAGTGTGACATCCATGCCGCCAATGGCTGAGGCAAGGACGACGCGCGCCGAGGAGGCCCCAAGGGCGCTGGCGAGCAATTTCTCTGTCCTTTGTATTAAGTGCCAATCCGCCTTTCCTGCGCCGCGCACGGTGATGTTCTGGCTTGTCGCTAATTCCTCAAACGCATGCTCAACAGCCTGAACGGAGAGGAAACGCGCCGCCAAAGCGCGTAAATCATCCGGTGTAACAGACGCAGCCTGCTGACGGGTCAGACCGCCTGTTGCGATCATATTCCCCCGATCGCCCAGAAATACGGCAGCCTGGACACGATCACGCAAACGCTCCGGCATGCGCAGGGAAATTATCAGGAAGAAAAAAACATTCGCGCCAAAACTCCACAAAACGCCATGTGTCAGACTGTCCCCGAAGGAAATGCCCAAAAGCGCATATGGGTCGGCATAGGTCGGCACAAGGCTTGCCAAAGGTGCATGGCCGATCAGGGCGGGAAGGAAAAGCGTATAGACCCAAACTCCCATACCGATGACAAGGCCCGTAATCGCCCCGGCAGCTTTTCCGGTTCGCCAATAGACCGCACCGATGAGCGCAGGCAAAAATTGTGCCGCTGCGGCAAAAGACAAGAGGCCAATTTGCGCCAGAGCATCACTGTTGCCTGCCAGCCTATAATATCCATAGGCCAGTAATAATAAGAGTAGAATAACAATCCGCCGTAATAATAATAGCCGCGCACCCGCTTCACCCGACACGCTGTCAAACCGACCAAAACGCATTAAGGCTGGTACAAGCAGATCATTGGTGACCATCGTGGAGAGCGCAATGGTTGAGACAATTACCATGCCGCTCGCGGCAGACAAGCCCCCTAAAAAAACAATCAAGGCAAGTAAATTTTCACCCTGCGCCAGTGGGAGATTAATAACAAACAGATCTGGCGAGGAAGAGCTCGGCAAAACGCTGAGCCCCGCTAAGGTAATCGGTACAACAACAAGGCTGGTCACAAGCATATATAAAGGAAACAGATAGCGGGCCATGCGCATTTCGCGGATATTGCGCCGTTCAATCATCGCAACATGAAACTGTCGGGGCAGACATATGATGGCCGCAATGGCAAGAAAAGTAATGGTAATAAACCGGCTGGAAAGGCTGGGCGCTGCGAAAGTATCTTTAAAAAGGTCGCCATGATCAGGTGTTACAGACCCCAAAAGAAACAGGGATAAAACACAGACCGCAATCAGTGCCACAATCTTGAAGACAGCCTCAAAGGCAAGGACATACATCAAGCCGGGATTATGTGTGGTCGTATCAGAACGACGCGCACCAAACAGGATAGCAAACCCGGCCAATATGATGGTGACACTCAAAACGGTATCATTTGGGGTTTGAATGGGTACAGGCGTATCGGTTTGGGCCAGCGCCATAAAACTCATCCCGACCGATTTTAACTGAAGCGCGATATAGGGCAAGCTACCTGTGACCGCTGCCAAACTGGCACAGGCCGCCAAAACCCGGCTTTTACCATATCTCGCAGCCAGAAAATCTGACAGGGAGGTTATACTTTCCCGCTCGACAATATTGCCAATTTTGCGCAAGAGCTTGGGCAGAAAAAGAAAAACCAGCGCCGGACCCAAATAAATCGGCAGATAATCCCACCCACTGGAAGCCGCCGTCCCGACCGCACCAAAATAGGTCCAAGAGGTGCAATAAACCGCCAATGCAAGCATATAGACGATCGGATTATGTGGGGTTTTCGGAGCTTGTCGCAGCTTATTATCGCGCCGCCAGGCCAACCAGAACAAACCAGCCATATAGACAATCGTCGCCAGTAAAATAATCCAGACAGGCATGACATGCTCCGATAACTCGCCCCCATAAAGCCATGCTATCAGCGATCGCGCAATCTCGGCTTTGGTCTATATTATGAAACTCTAGAGCCGTTTAATGAGGCCCGCCGCGTTGGATAAGGGGTGGTGACCAGCGGGGGCCGCGTAATGACGACCAGCGGGGGCAGCGTAACGACCAACGGAAGCAGTTTTGCCCGGAGCGGCTCTAAATTATTATCAGGCAGGTCACGTGATATAAAAATGGCAGCGATCTAGGTTAGATCGCTGCCATCATTTTGGCTATAAACTCAAAGTGAGTTTTAAAACCTATTCAGCGGCAACCGGAGCCATGCCTTGGTCGGCCACCCCGTGGGATTGGCGCGTTCCTGGCATCCGGATATCTTCCACCAAGTCCTGGATATCCTGGGGGGGAGGCGCGGTTACCAAAGCAACCCCTATCCCAACCGCCAAGCTGAGGAACATGAAGACAAAACCGATCCCTTCCGGAGAGATACCAAGGAAATATTGATCAGCTGTCCCCCCACCGAATTTGAAGTAGACGATATAAGAGAAGGTCGTCACAAGACCGATAAGCATTGCCGCGATCGCCCCTTCCTTATTCATCCGCTTCCAGAAAATCCCGAGGAATATAATCGGGAAGAGGGAAGCGGCGGCTAGGCCGAAAGCGAACGCAACCACTTGCGCCACAAAGCCAAGCTGACTTGCAAACAAACCAAGCAAGCCTGCGGCCACCACTGCGCCCGCCGCAGATATACGCGCCACACGCAGCTCTGTCTTATCATCCATTTCCGGATAGAAGGTCCGACGGCATAAATCGTGGCTAACCGCAGAAGAGATCACCATGAGCAGACCCGCCGCTGTCGACAAGGCCGCAGCCAAACCGCCCGCCACAACAAGGCCAATTACCCAGCCAGGCAATTGTGCGATTTGTGGATTGGCCAGCACGAAAATATCCCGGTTTGGGGAGACTTCATTGGCAATACCGTCTGCTGAATCAGGTCCACGATACTGCATAATGCCATCGCCATTTTTATCCTCAAAGCTCAACAGGCCTGTTGGCTCCCAATCCTTATACCATTTTGGTACAGGCTTGCCGCCATCCGCCAAGATACTTGCCGCCGCTGCCTCATAATTTTCAGCATCCGTGATATAGGTCGCATCATTCACCGTATCGATGAAATTAAGCCGGGCAAAAGCCCCCACAGCCGGTGCTGTTGTGTACAAAATAGCGATGAAAACCAAAGCCCATCCGGCAGAGACCCGCGCTGCTTTGGCGGTCGGCACCGTAAAGAAGCGGATAATCACATGCGGTAGACCTGCGGTCCCGAACATTAAAGCGCCGGTGATTGCAAATATATCAATCATCGATTTTCCGGTTTCTGTATATTCCATAAAGCCAAGCTCTGTGACGGTGTTATTGAGCTTTTCAAGCATGGCAATATTTTCCCCGGCCGCATTTGCGATAAAGCCAAGTTGCGGGATCGGATTACCTGTGATGATCAGGGACATGAAAATCGCTGGAACCGTATAGGCAAAAATCAGCACCACATATTGCGCCACCTGCGTATAGGTAATGCCTTTCATACCGCCCAGCACAGCATAGAAAAACACAATCACCATGCCGATGATAATTCCCGCTTCAAAGGGAATGCCCAAAAAGCCAGAAAAAGCCACGCCAACGCCTTTCATCTGCCCTGCAATATAAGTGAAGGAGACAAACAGGGCGCAGATAACGGCAATCACCCGGGCAAAGGTCGAATAATATCGATCCCCGACAAAATCCGGCACCGTAAACTTGCCAAATTCACGCAGGAAAGGTGCCAGCAGAAGCGCCAGCAGCACATACCCGCCTGTCCAACCCATCAGATAGACAGAGCCGCCATAGCCCAAAAAGGCAATCAGGCCTGCCATAGACAGGAAAGACGCCGCTGACATCCAGTCCGCTGCTGTGGCCATGCCATTGACCGTGGGATGCACATCATGCCCGGCGACATAAAAGTCATCGGTCGACCCAGCCCGTGACCAGATCGCAATTCCAATATAAATGGCAAAGGTGATGCCGACGAAAAAATAGGTCCATAATTGCTGATCCATATCCCTAGCCCCCTATGTTAAATTTGTCTTCCAGCTTGGCCATGCGCCAGCAATAAAAGAAGATCAGCACAACAAATACGTAGACGGCCCCGCTTTGGGCAAACCAGAAGCCTAAAGGCGCGCCGCCAATTGAAAATTGGTCCAGGAAATCCCTGAACAGAATGCCGGCTCCATATGAGACAGCAAACCAAATCGCGAGTAGAGACAGGGTCAATTTTATTGTTGCTGCCCAATATCCCTTTCCATCGCTTTCTTGTGGTCGAGACATATTTTTTCCTCCCCTGACCGTTAATATGAGCGGGTTTCCCGCACCTTAACGATCCCTCTTCAGAAGGCGAAAATATAGATGGACTTTGGTCTTATAGCGGCATCGCTTTCAGGGGCGCCTGTTTATGGGGCGGATAAATCCCCCAAAGGCAAATCATAATGGCGCCCGCAAAACTGACAATCAATCCCGATTTTCCCATTGGCCTCGGCCATATCTTCCAGCTCTGTTTTGGGCATACCCGACAGAAGACCTTTCAAACGTGCCGCATTGCATGTGCATTGATCCTTCATATCCTTTGTCGGCTCAGCGCGAACGCCGCGCTCATGAAACAGGCGATACAGTAAATGGTCCGCCGGTAATTCCGGATCAACCAGCTCGGCTGGTGTTAATGTTGCAAAAAGTGCCTCAGCCTCTTCCCAGGCCGCATCGGTATCCCCACGAGCCGCATCCCCAGCAATTTTCTGAATCAGCATACCGCCAGAGCGCCAATATTGTTCCTGACCCGCAATCTTGTGCTCGGCGACCGTCAGAGCCACCCGGGTCGGCACTTGTTCAGACTGCATAAAATAAACTTCCGCACACTCAGCCAGCGTCGCTTTATGCATCGGCACAACGCCTTGATAGGGGGATTTACGGCGATCGTCATAGACCATGATCAAGGCCAGAAGGCCGGACCCGAAATATTGTGGAATATGGGGGCGCCCGCCTTTATTTATCACTCTGAGCGCGTCAACCCGCTCACGATCATAGCGCGCATAGCCGCGCAATCCGCCATTTGTGGAATATTCACCGACCAGAAGAGAAACCGGCCCATTGCCTTCAGCCTGCACAAGAAGCTTACCGTCAAATTTAAGAGAAGATCCGACAAGCGCGGCCAGCGTAACCGCTTCGCCAAGCAGAGATGCGATATCTGCTGGATAATCATGCCGCGCAAGGATGGGGCCGATACTGGCCTGACCCAGGCGTGCACTGCGCCCCCGAATAGGGGTATCTTCGATCTGAAAAGTGAAAAGAGTATCATCCATAGCGAAGCCTTTGTCTCACAAAGGAGAGACCTTTAGACTGGATGGACGCGCCTGACCATATATTCTGAGATTTGTTTACAGGCCGCCTCTTTTAACAGAACTTTTCCAGCCGGCCTACGCAAGAGCGTGTAAACATCACCTAAATGTTAAAGTTGATAGCGAATTTGGTCAGACCAAAACCGCTCCAGACGAGACACAGTTCGGTTAAATTGATCCAGATCATCATGACGAACGCTTGCTGTTGGTTCCAGGCTCAGCGCCTGACGGTCAAATAAATGGGTTACCCGCTCGCGCACTTTATGGCCCCGCTCGGTAAGAGAGAGATGGATCGTCCGCTTATCAGATTTGGAGCGCTTGTGGACAAGGTATCCAGCTTCCTGAAGTTTCTTGACATTATAAGACAGGCTTGTACCGGCAAAAGCACCGCGTGCACGTAATACGGAAGCAGGCGTTTCGGTCTCGCCAATTTCATAAATCAGAAGCGCCTGAACGCCGGTCAAATTGCGCTCTCCATGGCGTTCAAGATCATCCTTGACAACATCATGCAAACGTCTGTGTGCCTGCTCCAATAAGGATAGCGACTTTAAGAAAGTCCCCGAAAGGTTAAGCTCGTCTTTTTGTGTTAACTTGATATTGCTCATGCTGATTCCCATAAATTAACTGTACTGGCATGAGATATAGAACAATAATCCTAATCAATCGCTAATTGGTTAAAACTATTTGAGAAAGTTAACGATAGCTGAAAAATCTTGCTCACTATGGCCGTGCGAGGAAAACGCCTGAAAAAGAGCCACTGCTAAAGCGCCCATCGGGGTGGAGGCATCTGCATTTGCCGCTGCAGACTGTGCCAGTTTCAGATCCTTTAGCATCAGAGCCGTTGCAAAACCAGCTTTAAAATCATGATTCGCTGGACTGGCCGGAACAGGCCCGGCAATAGGACAATAACTGGTCATAGACCAGCTTTGCCCGGATGATTTTGACGAAATATCATAGAAAGTCTTGGGGTCAAGTCCAAGCTTTTCAGCCATATTAAAGGCCTCACATGTGCCAATCATGGTAATGGCGAGCAGCATATTATTGCAGATTTTCGCCGCCTGGCCTGCCCCTGCACTGCCTGCATGGATAACGGCCTTGCCCATCGTTTGCAAAATCGGCTGCGCTTTTTCAAAGGCACTTTCAGAGCCACCTGCCATAAAGGTTAAGGTCGCAGCATCTGCACCGATTGTGCCGCCTGAGACAGGCGCATCAACCATATCAAACCCATGATTTTTTGCCTCTTCGGCAATCTGCCGGGCGCTTTCAACATTAATTGTCGAGCAGTCAATCAAAAGCGGGCGTGCTGTTAAGGCACTGAAAATCTCTCGGTAAACCTTCATAACATGCTGTCCGCTCGGCAGCATGGTGATGATCACATCTGCATTTTGCGCGGCATGTTTGAGGTCCTGTCCATCTTCAGCGCCGGCCTGCACAGCTTTTTGCACCGCCGCTTCAGACAAATCCACCGCCAAGACACGATGCCCCGCCTTGACGAGATTGGCGGCCATGCCGCTTCCCATATTGCCCAATCCGATAAAGGCGATCGTCTGCATACTATTTCCCCTTATGCTTAATGCTTATTTTTCTCCAAGCCAGATCATATATGCACCCAGCTATTTCCTTTTTATCTTCATTTTAGCATGTTTGACCAGAGGCCTGCCCGGCAAAGCCTTGGCTGCAAATACCCTTTATCCCTTTGCGTGACGGGCAAATTTAAGCCTAAAACGTCAACTCTTCCTCAGGGGGCAAGGGCGCAAAAACTTCTCCTATACTGTCATCGGTAATCCCTTCAAGAGTTGCCGGCTGCCAATTCGGCTTTTGGTCCTTGTCAATAATCACGGCCCGCACGCCTTCTATAAAATCATGGCTTTGGACTTGCCGCGCACCGATACGGTATTCTAGGCGCATATTCTCCTCAAAGTCGGTCAGCGCAGCCCCTTCACGCAATTGGCGCAATGTGACTTTCAGGGTGCGCGGAGATTTGGTCGCAAGAATGCGGACCTGTTCTTGCGCCCAATCACTCTCCTCTTGGCCTAAAGCGATGAGAATATCTTCCATACGATCAGAGGCAAAACAGCGATTTATAAGCGCGTAATGCGGCCCATAGGCCGGGCTTGGCACATTATGGGTTTTATGACGCAAAATTTCATCCAGCATTTCTCCTGGGCCCGTGTCAAAATCGGCGGAGAATAATTGTGCCTTCAAATTATTGATCAGCTCGGAGGGCACATAATGCGTCGCTATACCAGCCGCGACAACATCGCTGCCTTTCAGGCGCGCACCCGTTAGCGCCAGCCAAGTTCCAAGCTCCCCACTCAGGCGCGGTAAAAACCAGCCGCCGCCAACATCCGGAAACAGGCCGATCCCGGTTTCTGGCATGGCAAAGACTGTATTTTCAGTTGCTAGGCGATGGCTGCCATGCACAGACAAACCAACACCGCCGCCCATTGTGATGCCATCCATAAGCGCCAGATAGGGTTTGGGAAAGGATTTGATCGCCGCATTCAGGCGATATTCTGTGGCAAAAAAGGCGCGCGCCTCCCTGCCGTCTTTTGCGCCACTGGTCGCCAGCATCCGAATATCACCGCCTGCGCAAAAGCCGCGCGTTCCGGGCAAATGCTCAATCAGCACAATGGAAATATCCGGGTCACCCGCCCATCTCTTCAAGGCGTCCAAAATCTTGCTGCACATGGACTGATTCAAGGCATGAAGAGCCTTTGGGCGATTCAGAACAATATGGCCAATTCCATTTGGCTTAACGTGAATGTCAACATCCGACATGATATACACCCTTGGGTCAAAGAACTGTTTTTTTATTCAATTCAGAGTAATTTCAAAAGCCGTAACAAGGCTTTGTTTAGACTATCAGTGCATAAAGGGAAGATAAAACAAACGTGAAAGCAAGGCACATGCAAAATCTATCTTTAAATAAAAGCAAGCGGGCACAGGAACGCACGCCTTATTTGAGTATAGGGCAAGTCAAATATGGCCTGTTCAAATCCATGGATTGCATTATTGATAATATCTCTAAGGGCGGCGCAAAATTACGCTTTGCCGATGAGTTCAGCGCCCCGCGTATATTTACGCTCAAAATCGAAAATATCGGAGTAACACACCAATATAAATGCAAGGTTCGCTGGGTATCTCAAACAGATTTAGGGGTTGAGTTTCTGTCTACACAGGCACGTTGGACTTAAACCTGTTGTCCTTATCATTTAGGCTGTTACACTGTCCCCTGAATTTGCACAGGAGACCTATAACATGCCTTCCGATACAGACTTTGACATTATCGTTTATGGCGCAAGCGGCTTTACCGGGCGCCTTGTTGCTGAATATCTGAACAGACAATATCCAGGCCAGGAAACCCTAAAATGGGCTATGGCCGGGCGCAGTCTTGATAAACTTGCCGCTGTTCGTGATGAGATGGGCCTACCGTCCGATACGCCGCTGGTCGCCGCCAATTCGGACGATCCCGCGTCTTTAACGCAGATGTGTCAGAGCGCAAAAGTGATTCTGACCACTGTCGGCCCCTATGCTCTGTATGGCGAAGGCCTCGTGGCCGCCTGCGCGCAAACGGGTACCGATTATGTTGATTTATGCGGTGAGCCGATCTGGATGCGGCAGATGATCGATGCCTATGGCGAGGCCGCCAAACAGAGCGGCGCGCGCATAGTCTTTTCCTGCGGCTTTGACTCTATCCCAACCGATTTGGGTATTTTCTATCTTCAGGACGAGGCACAAAAGAAATTCGGCAAGACCCTACCCCGGGTCAAAGGACGTGTGCGCAAAATGCAAGGCACATTTTCCGGCGGCACAGCAGCCAGTCTCAAAGCGTCTATGGCGGCGATCCAGAAAGATCCGTCCCTAATGCAATATATGATGAACCCATTTGCCCTAGCTCCGGGCTTTGAAGGCGCAAAGCAACCCAAAGGCACCAGCCCTGAATTTGATGAGACGCTCAATATGTGGATCACGCCTTTTATTATGGCCGCGATCAATACCAAAAATGCACATCGCTCCAATTACCTGCTCGGCACGCCTTATGGCAAAGATTTCGCCTATGATGAGATGATGGTCACAGGTCCGGGCGAAGAGGGCAAAGCCATGGCTGAAATGATGGCCAGTGTGAACCCGCTTGGCGAGGAGGGTGGCCCCAAGCCGGGTGAAGGGCCTTCAAAGGAAGAAAGAGAGAATGGGTTTTTCGATATTCTCTATGTCGGACTGGGTCCAGATGGAGAAAGACTGGATGTCGCGGTAACCGGGGATAAAGACCCTGGCTATGGGTCAACCTCGAAAATGCTGTCCGAAAGCGCAATCTGCCTGATCACGGACTGCACCGATACGCCCGGCGGTATATGGACGACCGCTCCTGCCATGGGACATAAGCTGATCAAGAGACTGGTTGACAATGCCGGCCTGACATTCACAGTTGAAACCTGACGCCTATGCAACACCCATTTGAAACCGAAGAGAGAAAGGCCTTTCGGGACTCCCTTGCAAAGCTCATCGCTTCTGAAGTGACCCCTTATGTCGATGCATGGGATGAAGCCGGCCAGATGCCTTGGGATATTCACGCCAAATTCGGGGATATGGGCGTTTTTGGCCTAGGTGTGGATGAAGCCTATGGCGGGCTCGGCTTTGACGATATGTTTATGCGCGCTGCCTTTTCCGAGGAGATCGGAAAGTGCGGCGCGAATGGCGTTTGGGCGGCTTTGAACGGGCGCACCATCTCCATTATGCCGATCCAGGAATTGGCCAGTGAAGAGATCAAACAGGAAATTTTGCCCGACGTCGTCGCCGGGCGCACCTCCTCATCGCTTGCCATTACTGAACCTTCCGGCGGCTCTGATGTCGCTAATCTAAAAACCACGGCCAGACGGGAGGGAGGCGATTATATCCTGAACGGCTCAAAAACCTTCATTACGACCGGTATGGACAGTGATGCGTTTGTTGTTGGCGCACGCACGGGCGGACCCGGAATAAAAGGGATTTCTCTGTTTCTG
>JARFRJ010000468.1 GCA_029287305.1 Hyphomonas sp.
CCCGTCGAAACAGGATCACCAGACCAGCGCAGCTTTCAGTGCCGCATCAAGATTGGGCGGGATATCCACCGCCGCTTCGCCTGATTTAAGGTCGCGCGGCGCCTCTTCCGGCTTTAAATATCGCCATCCCTGAAAAGGCCGCTTGGGTTGGGCATAGGTCAATACAAGCTCTGGGTCGAAATGCAGCTCGCATAAAGACCGCCCATCCCTGTCATCCACTTTGCGAATGTCTGTAATCGTCTGGCGAAAGCGAATGGCGCGTTTGACAACCCAATAGATAGACCCGCCCTGTAACAGCTCTTCGGCGCGTTTGGGATACATGCGGGTATGATGCACAGGGTTGGGCAATGTCTTCATCTGGCGCTGCTGCCAAGCGATCATATCGTCTATGCTTTCGGCACCGACGCAGAGTTTCACCAGATGAATCGTCATAGGCCTAATTTAGCGTAGAAAACCAAAAATGACAGGGGTATGGAAAACATGCCTATTCTGGCACCAATTGCGCAATCAGTTCAGCCTCGCCAATTTGTGCGCCAGCTTCAGCACATAGCGTCTCGATGACGCCGTCGCGCGGCGCGCTGAGACTATGCTCCATTTTCATGGCTTCAATAACGGCGATGACCTCGCCTTTACGCACACTTTGGCCGGGGGCGGCGTTGAGGCTGATTAACTTGCCGGGCAATGGCGCTGTGATCTGATCGCCGCCTGCTAGAGCCTCCGCCTCGGCATCATAATCGGGAATATGAATAGTGTAGCTCTCGCCTTTTAGCGTGACGGCATAGCGCCGGTCTCCAAGCCGGTAGACAAGCGGCCCGTCTGTGTCTGTCTCTATGCTCATGCGTGTTTCATCCCTTATGAGATAGCTGACCTCTTCACCGCTCGCGAGAGATAGGCTGCGTCTTGGCGGACCGTTCAGACGCCAGCCATCCTGACATGTCCAGACCGTATCAGGCTTGGGCATGTTTAATTGTCTGTCTACAATCGCCTGTAGGCACGCCTTCTGGATATCGGGAGAGGGGTCTGTCACCGCCGCGCCCTCATCGGCAATCCAGTTGACATGATGCGCGGCATCCTTGAACGCGTCAGAAACCAGGCATCGATATAAAAAGCCAATATTGCCGGGAATGCCGACCAATTGCGTGCGGGCCAAAGCCTCTGCAAGCCTATTTCGGGCTTGCTCGCGATTGTCCCCTTGCACAACCAGTTTGGAAATCATGGAATCATATTGGGCTGGCACACGGTCACCCGTTTCAAATCCACTTTCCCAGCGTAAATTTTCACCCTGCCAGCTTATACTTTCACTCTGAGTGTGTGGGTCCATATCAAAATACTCTATCAACCCCGCGCCCGGACGGAAATCTTGCGCCGGGTCTTCCGCGCAAATTCGTGCCTCTATGGCATGGCCATGCATTTTGATGTCAGCCTGTGCGAGAGGGATCGGCGCACCCATGGCCACTTTGATCTGCCAAGCGACCAGATCAATGCCTGTGATCATTTCTGTCACCGGATGCTCGACCTGCAAGCGCGTATTCATTTCCAGAAACCAGAAATTATCGAGACTTAAGGGACGCGCCCCATCAATAATAAATTCAACCGTTCCCGCGCCAACATAGCCAACTGACTGG
>JARFRJ010000470.1 GCA_029287305.1 Hyphomonas sp.
ATGCCGGTCTCCGACCCTATCGAGGCGATTGCGCGGATGCGCGCTCTTGGTTTCAAATCTATTTTCTCACCAATCGCCTTTGAGCAAAACATCACCGCCGCCGAACCATCGACAATACCAGAGGAATTACCCGCATGATGGACATGATTAATGCTTTCCAACTCCGGATAGCGCTGCTTGATCACTTCATCAAAACCCATTGCGCCTAGGCCCGCAAAGCTTGGATTAAGCGCGGCTAGGCTCTGCATGGTAGCGTCCGGGCGCATATGCTCATCATGATCAAGTTGCGTACCGCCCATCTGGTCTTTGACCGCAATAATGGATTTGGAGAAGCGACCCTCTTGCCAAGCTCTGGCCGCGCGCTTCTGGCTTTCCACCGCATAGGCATCGACATCATCCCGGCTGAAACCATATTTGGTGGCAATCGTATCGGCCCCGATGCCTTGTGGGGCAAAATAGGATTTGATCGCAACCTGCGGATCAGACGGCCAAGCCCCGCCAGAGGCTCCCATCGGTACGCGTGACATGCTTTCAATGCCGCCGCCAATTGCCATATCAGCCTCACCGGTCATCACTTTGGCCGCCGCCATATTGCATGCCTCAAGGCCTGACGCACAAAAGCGGTCAATCTGAACCCCGGCAGTCGTTTCCGCATAATCCGCGTTCAGAACTGCGATACGGGCAATATCGCCGCCCTGCTCACCAACCGGAGACACGCAACCCAGGACAACATCATCAATATATGACGTATCCAGCGCATTACGGTCCCGAATGGCCTCTAGCGGTTGGGTGGCAAGCTCAAGGGCGGTAATTTCATGCAAACTGCCTGATTTCTTGCCTTTGCCGCGCGGTGTGCGCACCGCATCATAAATATAGGCTTCGATCATAGTGTCTCCTTGGATTTTATCTCATGTTTAAAAAGGGGAAATATTCTGAATGCACGAAGGGTGAGACCGCGCATCATTATTTGACATCACTTTAAAACCGATCTGCGGTCAGGGCCATCATTGTGCTCGCTCCGGTTTTCAGCTTCGCCAGATGCGAGGCCGCGTCAGGAAGCAGGCGCTCCATATAGTAACGCGCGACAATCAACTTATCGTCATAATAAGGATCATCAGACCCTCCCGCTTTCTTCTCAAGCGCCACTTTGGCCGACCAAGCCCACATATAAGCAAGCGCCGTCAGGCCAAACAGATGCAAATAATCGGTTGAGGACGCCCCGGCATTGTTAAAATCACTCATGCCATTTTGCATCAGCCAGGTTGTTGCATCCTGTAATTGCGCCTTTGCCGCGCTAAGCGGTTCAGCAAACTCGGCCATATCGGACATCCCATCTGCCGCAGCAAGAAAATCATCCATTTCCGCAAAGAAAGAAAAGATCGCCCGGCCACCATTGGCCGATAGTTTACGCCCGACCAAATCCAGCGCCTGAACGCCGTTCGTCCCTTCATAGATCAGAGCGATGCGGACATCCCGAACGAATTGCTCCAGCCCCCACTCCTTGGTAAAGCCAGAGCCGCCATGCAATTGCAGGGCATCATTACAGGCCTTCAGACCGCGATCGGTGAGAAAGGCTTTCAGGACCGGCGTCATCAGTGCCATATAATCTTTGGCCTTTTGGCGCATACTATCGTCCGGTGACTTTTCCTGTAAATCTCCGTGCAGGGCTGTCCAGTAAAGGAAAGCCCGCGCGCCCTCAATAAATGCCCGGCTATCCATCAGCATACGCCGGACATCCGGGTGCACGATAATTGGATCGGCTGGGCCGTCCGGGTTTTTCGCTCCGGTCAGAGACCGCCCCTGCAGGCGATCGCGCGCAAAATCAGCCGCGTTCTGATAGGCAATTTCAGCTTGGGCAAGCCCTTGCAGACCGACCCCCAGCCGGGCCTCGTTCATCATCACGAACATGGTCCGCATGCCCTTATTCTCTTCGCCGATAAGCCAGCCCGTCGCACCATCATAATTCATGACGCATGTGGCATTGCCATGAATGCCCATTTTTTCTTCTAGGCCGCCACAAGAACAGGCATTACGCTCACCGAGCGAGCCATCTTCATTGACAATATATTTGGGAACCACAAACAGAGACACGCCCTTAATTGAATCCGGCGCGCCTTCAATTTTGGCCAAGACCAGATGAATAATGTTTTCTGTCAAATCCTGCTCGCCGCCGGAAATCCAGATTTTCTGCCCGGTTATTTTGTAGGAGCCGTCCGGTTGTGGCGCGGCCTTGGTTTTCAGAAGGCCCAAATCTGTACCGCAATGCGGCTCCGTCAAATTCATCGTCCCGGCCCATTCACCAGTGGCCATTTTCGGTCCATAGATTTGTTTCTGCTCTTCAGAGCCGCCGACCATGATCGCCTCAAATGCCCCGCGAGTGAGCCCTGGATACATCCCAAACGCCATATTTGCCGAAGAGGTCATCTCATTAAAAGCCGTGTTCAGCGTATAGGGCAGGCCCTGACCACCAATCTCCGGATCAACGCCTAAAAGGGACCACCCATTGTCAACCATTTGCGCATAGGCATCGGCAAAGCCGTCCGGTGTTTTCACACTGCCATCACTGGCACGCTTACACCCCTGCTCATCCCCGATCATATTAAGCGGATGCAAGACCTCCTTGGCAAACTTGCCCGCTTCTTCCAGAATTTGGTCGATCAAATCCGGTGAGGCATCGGCAAAGCCCGGCAAATTGGAATAGGACTGCAAGGACAGCAAATCATGTAAGACAAATTGCATATCGCGCACAGGGGCATCATATCTTGGCATCTGGGAAATCCTTTATCT
>JARFRJ010000517.1 GCA_029287305.1 Hyphomonas sp.
ACGACGGATGTGACCGGTGTTGTCAGCTTGCCGGAAGGCAAGGAGATGGTTCTGCCGGGCGATAATCTGAAATTCACCGTTGAGCTGATCCAGCCCATCGCGATGGATCAGGGCCTGCGCTTTGCGATCCGTGAGGGCGGACGTACTGTCGGCGCGGGTGTTGTCTCCTCAATCGTCAGCTAAAGACGGTTAGGCAGGCAGGTAGGTAGGGGCAAGGCGTTAAGCGGCCCGCCTGTAAGAGCCTATGAATAGAAAAACAAAAGGCCCTGGGCACACCGCTCAGGGCCTTTTTAGCTCGGATACGCTCTAGATTTTATGCCGCCTGCTTTCACCCTAAAACCTTGCCTTGAGCGCGAAAAGGACATATTCGGCAAAGCATGAGTGAAAAACCCCCCTCCTATTCAGGCCCCAGCCGGGTCTTTTCTGGCATACAGCCCTCCGGGGCTTTGCATTTAGGAAATTATCTGGGCGCTTTGAAAAAATTCGTCGCCTTGCAAGAAGATCATGACTGTATTTACTGCGTCGTCGATTTACATGCGATTACCCAACCGCAGGACCCGGCCTTGTTGGCCGACCAGACGCGTGAGATCGCAGCGGCCTTCCTTGCCTGCGGCCTGCATCCAAAAAATTCTATCCTCTATGCGCAATCTTCTGTGCGCGCGCATACAGAGCTGGCTTGGTATTTCAATTGCGTTGCCCGGATGGGGTGGGTTGAGCGAATGACGCAATTCAAGGACAAGTCGGGTAAGGATGCGGAACGTGCGTCTGTTGGCCTGTTTGATTACCCCGTTCTGCAGGCGGCGGACATTCTTGTCTATAAGGGCACCCATGTGCCAGTTGGGGAAGATCAAAAGCAGCATTTGGAATTGTCCCGCGATATTGCCGATAAATTTAACCGCGATTTTAACGCGCCGGGCTTTTTCCCTCTGCCGGAACCGCTGATTGAGGGGCCGGGCGCACGGATTATGAGCCTGAAAGACGGCACGAAGAAAATGTCCAAATCCGATCCGTCTGATCTGTCCCGGATCAATCTGATTGATGATGAGGAGACTATTCATCGTAAATTCAAGAAGGCCCGTACCGATCAGCATCCCATCCCGGTCGATGTGGACGGGCTGGAGGCGCGCCCTGAAGTGAATAATCTGGTCGGTATTTATGCGGCATTGGCAGGGGTTTCGAAAGCAGCGGTCCTGACAGAATTTGAAGGCAAAGGATTTGGGGTTTTCAAGCCTGCTCTGGCTGAACTGGCGGCGGCGCATCTGGCTCCTATTACGGAAAATATGCGGCGATATTTATCAGACAAAGCCGAAATTGATCGTATTTTGCAAGAGGGGTCTGAGCGCGCCAAGGCGATCGCTGAGCCTGTCTTGGCCGATGTGCGCAAGCTGATCGGGTTTCATGGCGCGTGAATGGTTTGAAGAAGCTCTAATATAGATAAGTACCTCAACGTGTTAAAGTATTGTTATGCATTTTGCGGGCCACAGCGTAGCTTGCGCAAGCAAAGCTGTGCTTGTTCCACTGGTCGTGTAGCGGGGCGACGAGCTTGCCGATGAGACAGGTTCGCCTCATAAGCTGTTTCATGAGCACTCTTACCCTCTTGCGATCTCTGCCTAGCCCATAATATGATAAGGCGTCTTATTATTCACTGGCAGGCGCTTTTTTACTGAAAATAAGATGCATAGGCATAATAGAAGGCGTTTTTACGTCGATATTCGACAATAGAACCTTCTCTTTTGTTTCACAGATGATGTAGTCATTTTCAGTGGATTCGAAATTTTCATACAGCTTTGCATAAAAGCAGCCCTTGCTAAATGATAAGGGTATCAGCTTGCCAACAGAGTGCCCGCCTATGGTAGCAATAAACCTTAATCCATCTTCAGACTCATAGTTAAACTCGAAACTGATGCGCTCAAGCTGACCATCCTGCTTATGCATGCCTATCAGGTGAACAGCCCCCTCTTCATAAATTTCCCAATCCTCTCTGATACGCTCCTGAGCATTTGCAAAGATAGGAAGTATGAAAACTAATGCCATAAGTGTATGTCTAATCATGGGCATTAAAGCTCTCTAAGCGACGTCGCCATCCCTTTCTATATCTTCTTTGCGCCGGATTTCTTGTCATATCTCGCTCATGATGTGCCCAACGCTCAATTTTATATGCATTATACAGAGTTTTGGGATTAAGAGAATTGGCTACCATCAGTGTTTTAGGACCCACAGCACCGTCAACTGACACATTGCCACCAGCTCGGTTGATTGCTCTTTGTAAAATGCGCGCCGCATTGCCGCCTCCCGCAAGATATGCAGTATCAGAGTGCAATCGCGCAAGTTCAATATCATCCAATTTATCTGAACGAGAGGGTTCCCAATACCCAACTCTAAATATCTCAGCGGCCATTGCAGGCGTAATTTTACGAAGTGTTGCTATGCTTGGCTTATAGGCACCCTGATCCCCTCCAGTTCTTACGTATCCTCAAAGCCTGCCTCCTATTTTGCGAATGCATCTCAATTTCAGAATATCAGGCAGGGTCGTACACTGCGGCGAATGGCAAGACGAGATATTGGCCCATATATTTCTAAGCTCCGCATATTCCCCCTAGGGGGAGTGGGGTGATTCGAAGCTTAACAAGCAAAGGGGGCGACCAGCGCGGCCATCGCAATGACGGGCAGTGGAAGGCTGCAAGCATTTTTCTTTTCAAATTTGGAGTATTTCCTCTCCTCTGACGGTCAAGGGGGCGAAGCTCCGCCAAGCGGATAAAGCCCTTGGCCGTCAGAGGATAGGAAATCAGGCTGGATATGGCCAAAATGGCAGAATATGCCATTTTGGCCTGTAAGGTATTAAAGCGTTTATCTGTGAGATGCGCGTTTCGGGCAGCGCAACTACAAGCTTGGTCGGGCAGCGCAACGACAAGCTTGGTCGAGCAGCGCGACGGGCAGCGCAACGATCACGCTTGCCGACAAGCTTGGACGATGAGCGCAATAACAAACGCTTTAAACGGCCTCAAGCTGAGGTTTACCACCTTCCGTACGTGTGGTGATAAACTGCGCAACTTGCCGGACGGTATAGTCTGGCGCTCTTACGTCTGAGACTTTATGATATGTGGTGAGAACGGCGTTGCGGCTGAACTCCAGAAGAGTAAATCCATTGCCCAAAGGATCATGCCAGTGAACCTGATCATTCGCGTCAGCAAATTGCTCCCCCAGATCCTCCACGCCCGGCAAATAGACCCCGAAACCCGGCGAGGTAACAGAGGTACAGCCAAACTCGACCCCACGCACATTGTCTTGTTTATCTTTCAGCGTATTCGCCCAGCCTGTATGCGTGTCGCCTGTTAGGGTCACAAGCGAGGCACCTGCCGTGCGGGCCGCTGTGTAAAGCCGTTCGCGGGCGGTCGGAAACCCATCCCAAGCATCGAGATTCATCGGCAAGCTCATTTGCGAGAACCCAACCAGGCCTTTCAGGAAAGGCGAGGTAATGGCTTCGATCTGTTCGGGGCTAAGTGTCTGGGCAAAATTGGGAGGACGCACTGTGGCCATAATCACCTGATTGGCCAGAACCTGCCAGCTTTTACCTGTTGCCACACTGTCTTTCAGCTCCCCGGCGAGCCACGCTTCTTGTGCGGGGCCGAGCATGGTGCGGGCTGGATCCTGAACGCGCTGCATAACGCTTTTAGCTTTGCCCGGCATATCTTCAGGGGCTAAGTCGCTTAATTCTGCGCTCCACGAGATTTCTTCAGATCGCCCTGTCAACCTCGTTTCAAGGCAGATCAGACTGATCACATCGCCAAAATCAAATCTGCGCCAGAGGGCATCGCGCGGTGCGCCGGCTTTGGGGTCACGCACAGGCATCCATTCCAGATAGGCCTGCACGGCCTGCTGTTTACGCTCCGTCCAATCGCCTTCGCTAGGATCATGATTTTGTGCCCCTGTGCGATACGCATCATTGGCACTTTCATGGTCATCCCAAGTACATATCCAAGGCGCGGCGGCATGGGCCGCTTGCAGGGCAGGGTCAGATTTATATTGTGCGTGACGGGTGCGATAATCGGCCAGATTTGTAATCTCACGAGGGGGAATATGTGCCCGCGCCAGCGCGGCACCAGTTTCGCCGCCATAGCCGTCCGGTCCATATTCATAAAGATAATCACCTAAATGGATAATCACATCAAGGGCAGGCTCTATCTGTGCCAAGGCTTGATAGGCATGAAAATACCCGAAAGGATAATTTGAACAGGAGACCATTGCCGCGCGCACGCTCTCAATACCAGCTTCGGGCAAAGTGCGCGTGCGTCCGATGGGAGAGACAACCGGTCCGGCCGGGGTTTCGACGGCGAAGCGATAGTAATAATCCTGACCCGGGCGCAGGCCCGTCGCATCGACTTTGGCGGTATAATCACGCTCTGGCCCGGTTGTGATGACACCTGTCACCACCTTTTCCGTAAGCGCCTTATCGGCATAGACCGACCAAGAGATATCGATTTGTCCGCCTATGGACGGGCTAAGGTGCGTCCATAAAATCACACGTGTCTGAAGCGGGTCACCTGAGGCAACGCCATGGGAAAAATCAACGCCGCCACGATAGGGTTGCGCTTTAGCTTCCGTGCTCAGACTTTGACACGCGCTAAGGCTGGCTGCGCTGCCGGCGACGCCCCCGGCTAGGCCAAACAGGCTGCGCCGTGTGAATTTAACCATATCTGCTCTCCCCTTTATGGCGGTGATTTTTTTGCGAACTGGTTGCACATATCGTATCATGGGGCTGTTTAGCATGAAAATGTGATTGTTTCATGACGCGAGAGCGTGACCCCTCTCCATAGACATGTTAAATCTTTTTTATGCCGTCTGAAAACCTTATCGCAGAGCCTATCCATGCCGGTCTCCGGCTGGATTTATGGTTGTCACAACATATTGAAAGCCTGTCGCGTTCCCGCGCGAAGGCCCTCATTCTAGCCGGGGCGCTAGATGTGGATGGCCAGATATTGACCGATCCACGGGCTAAAGTTCTGGCGGGATCAGCTTATAATCTACAGGCACCGGAGCCGGTTCCAGCGACACCGGAAGCTGAAGACATCGCGCTTGATATTTTATATGAAGACGAAGATTTGATCGTGGTAAACAAGGCTGCGGGCATGGCTGTGCATCCGGCGCCGGGTACTTGGTCCGGGACGCTAGTGAATGCTCTTTTGCATCATTGCGCGGGCCAGCTCCCCGGCATAGGCGGTGTAGAGCGCCCGGGCATTGTGCATCGTCTTGATAAGCTGACGACAGGGGTGATGGTGGCTGCCAAGACAGAAGCGGCGCATGCGGGTCTGTCAAAACTCTTTGCGACACATGATATTGAGCGTGTCTATCTGGCTGTGACGCGGGGGGCCCCGCGCCCCTTGAGCGGGTCTATAGATGCGGCGCTGGCGCGATCGAAAACGGATCGCAAGAAAATGGCGGTCGTCAAGGATACAGAGCGGGCAGATGCTAAAACCGCGATCACGCATTATAAAGCGCAGGCCTGTTATGGCCGGCTCGATAAGGATTCCGGATTGCCCGCCGCAGCGCTGATGAAGTGTCGGCTAGAGACCGGGCGGACCCACCAAATTCGTGTCCATATGAGCCATATTGGCGCGCCCTTGATTGGGGACCCTGTCTATGGACGCCACCGTGGGATCAAATCCTATGGCTCCGGGGCGGCCTTTATCACCGCCACCAGCCGCGCGCGCGCAATGACGCGCCAAGCGCTGCATGCCTCAGTTCTGGGATTTATTCACCCTGTGAGCCAAGAGCCGCTGCATTTTGAAGCGCCTCTCCCGGCGGATATGTCCGCGTTGATTGAGGCGCTTGGTGCCATGGCGAGATAAAGTTTGCCTTTCCTCTGTCGCCTATTGCCTTTAAACTGACAGGTATGAAACAGTCTCTTAAAATAGCCATTGGCGGTGTTGGCGGACGCATGGGGCGTCAGCTCATAAAATCTACGCAGGCACGCGGGCACGCGCTGACCGGCGGCACCGAACGCCCTGACAGCGCCCATCTGAATATAGATATTGGGGAATTGGCCGACCTAAGGCCGATGGATATTTTCCCAAGCGTCTCAATCCATAAAGCGGTGCGTGGCGCCGAGGTCTGGGTAGATTTCACCCAGCCGCAAGCGACATTGACCGCTTTGCAGATGCTCAATGAAACCTCTATTGAGACGGTTATTATCGGCACAACCGGATTTTCAGCCGAAGAAGAGGCAGAGATTGAAGCTTTCTCCCAGCGCTATACGCTTATCAAATCCGGCAATTTTTCCCTAGGCATTGCGCTGCTGGCCCGGTTGACTGAACTGGCTGCTAAAACGCTCGACACAGACTGGGACATTGAAATCCTCGAAACCCATCATCGCCATAAGGTCGACGCACCCTCCGGCACAGCTTTAATGCTGGGTCAGGCGGCGATCCGCGGACGTACACCCCTAGCTGATCTTTCCTCGACCGAGCCCTATCATGGCGTGCACGCTGCCCGAAAAGAGGGGCAGATTGGCTTTGCGGTGCGCCGTTCTGGGGGTATTATCGGGGAACATGAGATTAGCTTTACCGATGAGATGGAGCAGATCACGCTGGCGCATAAAGCGCTGGACCGGAAAATTTTTGCCCAAGGCGCAATCAAAGCGGCAGAATGGGGCCATGCGCAACCGCCGGGCCTGTATACACTTAATGATGTCTTGGGACTTGCAGACAGAGCCTCAGGAATAGTCTGAAGACAGCCGCCATAGTTTCACACGCCTGACAAAATCTGAATTCTACTTCTTTAACTCGGACACGCTCTCGCCCTTTAAGAATCCATATCATGCTCTATTTATAGAGGTCTGCGATCAAAGAGGGTGAGGTTTTGTCTCATATTTTTGCCTAGAACGGCTCTAAGATCAAATTTACCGCTCTGGATTTATGCGATATCATATTCGGATAAAGCATACTCTTTAATAACCGGGCTATCCTGAAAGGATTTTATCATGGCAATACGTACGGCGATTACCCTTAGTCCTGAACAGGGATTATCGCGCTATCTGATGGAAATCCGTAAGTTTCCCATGCTTAGCAAGGAAGAAGAATTTATGCTTGCCAAGCGCTGGCAAGAACATGAGGATTCTGTCGCGGCGGAGAAGATGGTAACCTCGCATTTACGGCTCGTGGCCAAAATCGCCATGGGGTATCGCGGCTATGGATTGCCAATGGCTGAGGTGATTTCAGAAGGCAATGTCGGATTGATGCAATCGGTTAAAAAGTTTGATCCAGACAAAGGGTTTCGCCTCGCCACCTATGCCATGTGGTGGATCCGGGCGTCGATACAGGAATATATTTTACGGTCCTGGAGCCTTGTAAAGCTTGGTACAACAGCGGCGCAAAAGAAGCTGTTTTTCAACTTACGGCGGATAAAGGGCGAGATCAACGCTATTGAAGCGGGTGATTTAAGACCGGCTGAGGTCACCGAAATTGCCACACGTTTAAATGTCAGTGAAGCCGAAGTGATCAGCATGAATGGGCGCATGTCCGCGTCTGATTCTTCCCTTAATGTGCCTATGGGTCAGGAAGGGGATATGGAATGGCAGGATTGGCTTGCCGATGAAGAGCCCAATCAGGCGGTTAATTTTGCCAATCGTCAGGAATATGAAAAACGCATGGAATTGCTCAGCACGGCCATGGAAAACCTCAATGAGCGTGAACAGAATATCATCATGGAGCGCCGTATGCGCGATGAACCCAAGACATTGGAGGAGCTTTCAGAAGTGTACAATGTCAGCCGGGAGCGTATCCGTCAGATTGAAGTGCGCGCCTTTGAAAAACTCCAAAAAGCGATGCAGGATATGGCTGAAGAAGAGTTATCTGCGACACCTTAACGAAATTTTGATCATACGCATAAATGATGCTAGAGAAGATATTTGCATTCAGGGTCTCTACTTTATCAAGGGTTTTCTCCTTTTATAGTCAAGAGCGGCGGAAGTGCATAATCAATCGGTTTGAGGTAAGCGTAAAGCCTCTTCCAGAGCAGGAAATAGTGTTATGAGCGCTGCAATTGAAGGCTTTATATCCGGATTTCCGCATTTCCTGATTATGACGGGAACCGCGGGCCTTATCCTTATTCTGGCCAGCACACTCTATGTTTTCCTGACCCCATGGAAAGAGCTTGCCCTCCTGAAAGGGGGGAACGGCTCAGCTGGCCTTGCTCTGGCAGGGGCGATTACAGGCTTGGCGATACCGCTCGCGGCGTGTCTGGCGTCAAGTGTCACGCCGATTGATCTGATTATTTGGGGGCTGGTGGCTTTGCTGCTGCAATTGATTGCCTATCGTGTGGTCGATATATTACTGGTTGGCTTGCCGGCGCGAATCGAAAATGATGAAGCGGGCGCGGCGATTGTCCTGATCGCCGCTAAACTGTCTGTCGCCATGATATTGGCCGCGGGCCTCTGGGACCCCAATTTGGGGCGCTATACATAAAGGCGGATGAGTGTGAAATATTTTGATCTTTTCTGCTATATAGCAAGCCTGTGCTTTATACTGATCATGGTGAATGTGTCAGGGGCGAAATATGCCGATGCGCCGCCGCCTAATCCGAATGCACGCATGCCGGTCGGGGCGGCTTTGCCCCCGCCTTCTGAATTTGACAGCCCGGTCATGGTCACCGCCTCGGCCCGACAAGATGGGTCTGGCACGGCCTTTGCCATTCATTCAGAGGGTTATTGGCTGACAGCAAAACATGCCGTCGCTGGATGTGAGACTGTGCGCCTGCATATTCGCTCCAATGCCTATATTGAAAGCCAGGATATACGTTTGCATCCAGACTATGACCTAGCGCTGATCAAGGCTGATTATGCGCCCGACCCGGTAAGTCTTGATTTGCGCTCTGATCTGATTGTTGGATCAGAAGGTTATTTTGTCGGTTTTCCGAAAGGCGCGCCGGGTGAAGCGGCTGGGCTTTTGCATAAACGCTCCAATCTGCAAAGCTCAGGACCGCGCCGTACAAAAGATTCGGTGATTGTCTGGACCGAGCTTGGCCGGACATCAGGTATAGGTCCGAGCCTTGCGGGTATATCGGGCGGGCCGGTTTATGATCAGGCGGGTCAGGTTCGAGGCCTCGTTCTTGCCGAAAGTCCGCGCCGGGGACGGATTTACAGCGCCGCGCCGCATACGATTAAAGCCTTTCTCGATGATCAGGGACTGGATATTCAAGGTACACCAGCAGGCGCATTTACAACCCGCACCTATGGCGCCGCGTCAGATCGTGTGCGCCGTCATGGCCAAGTGGTCAAACTGGCCTGTCAAACAAGCCCGTGAATTTCGCCGATCGATTACTTTGCGCTTTACAGTATTATGGCCCGCTTTGTGTCGGGATTGATCCGCATAAAGGGAAAATTCCGGACCTGTTTGGCGGCGATACGCCAGAAGGGATTGCAAATTGGGCTGAGGCGGTGATTGATATTGCCAGCCAGCATGTCGCGGTCCTCAAGCCACAAATTGGCTTGTTTGAACGCCATGGCGCTGAGGGGATGCAGGCGCTGCAAACCGTCTGCCAAAGCGCCAGAGACAAGGGCCTGATTGTCCTTGCGGATGCGAAACGCGGCGATATTGGCTCCACTGCCGCAGGGTATGCAGAGGCTTATTTGGAGCCTGGAGCGCCTTTTGAGGCCGATGCTGTGACGGTGAACCCCTATATGGGGCTCGACACATTGGAGCCTTTCCTAGAGCGCGCCGAGCGCCATGGCAAAGGGGTGATTGTGCTTGTGCGCACCAGTAATCTAGGCGCAGAAGATTTCCAGCTCGCCCAGATTGACGGCATCCCTCTATATCTGAAAGTAATTGAAAAGCTTACGCCTCTGATCAAGCGCCTAGAGGGGGCTTCCGGATGGTCCAGCCTGATGCTTGTTGTCGGCGCAACCGGCCCTGAAGAAGCGCGACTGGTCCGGGCAGCCGCGCCGCGTGCGCTGTTTCTTGTGCCCGGTTATGGCCATCAAGGCGCAAAGGCTAGGGACGCTTTGGCCGGATTTGTTGCCGGCGAGGCAGGGCTTGTCGGCGGGGTTGTCAATGCCTCGCGCTCGATCACCTTCCCAGACGCGGCTCAAACGGCCACGACGCTTTCTGACTGGCGCATGGCTGTGACCGCGGCCATGACACAAGCGAAGCATGATTTGCAGGAAGCGGCCCGAAATGGCTGACTATACTTATAAACCCGTATCTCTGAACGATTGAACTAAGCAGGCTATATCATAAAACTGAATGACCAAAAGGAGACAAATTATGGCAGGTAAATTTGAAATTTATCAGGACAAGGCTAACGAATACCGGTTCCGGCTCAAAGCCAGAAATGGTCAGATTATCCTAGCCAGCGAAGGCTACAGCCAGAAGTCAAGTTGTGAAAAGGGTATTAATTCAGTAAAAACCAATGCGTCCATAGACTTAAGGTTTGAGCGTAAAGAGACCAAATCCGGTGCACCAATGTTTAATTTGAAGGCGGCCAATGGTCAGGTGATCGGTACCTCTGAGGCTTATAGCTCTGAATCGGCACGCGACAATGGAATTGCCTCTGTTATGGAAAATGCGCCGGAGGCGGCTGTACAGGATTTGACCGAAAGCTAAACCTTACTTTTATATAAGATAGCTGACATGGTTGAAAGGGTTTCTAAGGTCTCTTGATCGACTTTTCAGTCATTTGGGAGTATATTTTTCTTATGCATATATGGATTGCTCTTCTTACAGTGTTGAGTGTTCTGGCAGCCTGGTATTTCAAAGCTAATAGAAATGGCCGGGCGGCCAAGAATATTAAGCGTAAATGGCATCAACGTAAAAAAGTTGACGGCAATGCCAGCGCGTCTGATTTCAGCTTGAAACAGGTGACAGACCCCAGAGAAGCGGCGGCAATCCTTATGCTATTATTGATGCGGCCATCTGAAGGCATGCAATTTTCGGAAGCCAGTCTGACCCTGATACAAGGTGAATATCAGGACCTGTTTCAGATCGGCCCTGACGAGGCTCAAAGATTAACCGATTATGTGCGCAACAGGATTGCGCGCGTAGAGATATCCGATGGTGTGGTCAAACATATGGCCCATATCATCCTGCGGTCCCAGACGATCCGAACCCGCGACCTGATTGAGCTTGATACCAGTCTTGTCGCGGTAAGCGAGATGGCCGGATATCCGACACAGACGCAATTGAAACTTCTGCAAATCTATCGCGACTCAGTTGGCCTGAAAACTTGAGCCAAACCAGCAGCCAAAGGCTTTGAGCATAGTTTGCGCAGATGATAGACAGGGTAGGGATGTGTCAAATGCTTTCATAGAAGAAGGCACTTTCGCTCTGGCAATGCGGCCTGTATAGCTTGCTCCTATGACGAAGCTTTATCGACAGAAACTGCGTAAAGACAGTTGGGGAAATTTTACGGTTTTACGCCACAATGCCTTTGACGGCATGTTGGTGACATCCAAAAATTCTGGCACACATTGGCTGAAATATATGCTCGCTTTGGCCTTGGCAGAGACTTATGAAATCGACCCGCCGGAATATTTTTCAGAGGATGCGGTCCGGCCCTATATCAGTTGGACAAAAGATCAAGTCGTGCATGATGCCCTGCCACGCTTGGCGTTCAGCCATACAATCCCTCACCGTCTGGTCGATTGGGGGTGGGCACGCCAGCTTGCCGGATTGCCGCCCTATGTGCTTTTGGTGCGTCATCCAATGCAAATTCTCGCCAGTCATTATGCCAAATGGGCTTGGGATATCCAAGTTGACTGGCTGACCTATCTGAAAGGCGAAGCGAGCGGCAAACGCTATCGCTGTGATCTGTTCTGGCTGGCCCGGTTCTGGCATCGCTGGGGCGTGTGGCTGGAGAAAGACCCGGCCCGCATCTATCGGGTTCACTATGAAGATTTGCAAAAAAACCCTGAAGAGATACTAACACATATTTCAAATCATTGGGGCATTGGGCTAAGCCCGGCCTCCATCCGAAATGCGGTGCATAGTGCCAGTAAGGCGCAAATGGCGAAAAAAATTGACCCCAAAGCCGAACCGAATGTCCTGCAAAACCGCCGCGAAAAGCTCAGCGACCTCTTTAAAGGGGAGGCCTATGAGATTTATGCCGAACATATTGCGGCGCGTTTTCCCCGCAGTCTTGGCTATGATTTACTGACACTGCCGGAATAATTCCACGGTTCCGAAAGTAGGAAAAGTGAAAGAAAATCAAACCTCAACCGCATCCAGCGCGCCCTGAATATCGGCTTTGAGGTCGGTGATATCTTCCAGCCCGACAGAGAGCCTTATCCAGCTTTCATCCAGCCCCATACTGGCGCGTTCTTCATCGGTCAAAGCACGATGCGTCGTTGTGCAGGGATGACAGGCGAGGGATTTGGTATCGCCAAGATTATTGCAGATATCGATCAATTGCAGGGCATTGAGGAAGGCGAAGGCCCCCTTTCTTTGGCCTTTTACGGAAAAGGCGATCAGGCTTCCGCCCGCCTGCATCTGTTTCATATGTACAGCATAATGTGGGTGATCGGGACGTGTCGGATAACGCACAGCCTCGATATTGGGATGCGTGGCGATTATATCGGCCAATTGTCTGGCGGTTTC
>JARFRJ010000519.1 GCA_029287305.1 Hyphomonas sp.
ATCGTCGGCAGCGTCAGATGTGTATAAGAGACAGGTTTGGTAAACCGATTTTTGAATTTCCACGGGTCGCTAATAAGCTTGTCATGATGGCGGCGGAACTGATTGGCCTGCGCCAATTGACCTATTATTCGGCACGCCAGAAAGATAGTGGCAAGCGTTGTGATCTGGAAGCGGGGATGGCCAAGCTTTTGGGAGCCCGGGCCGCATGGGCGGCGGCGGATAATGCGCTTCAAATCCATGGGGGAAATGGGTTTGCGCTGGAATATCCGATCAGCCGGGTCCTGCAGGATGCGCGTATCTTGAATATTTTCGAGGGCGCGGGGGAAGTTCAGGCCATGGTCATCGCCCGGCGGGTTCTGGAAAGCCGCAATTCCTAAAGCGTTTTCAAGCCAATAGGAGCCATTTGAACGCTATAAGCCCATATGCCGATCCCTGTTTTATGAGGCAGGGCGCGGCATATTTTGTGCAATATACTTTTATGCAATCTGGTGGTTATAGAGCGAGGCATAGAGGCAAATGCCTGCATACAAATGCCAAGCCTGTCATTTTTACAGTGTGTTGCGGCGTTCAAAATCGCGATCCAGCAGAAGACGTTCCAGCACATTGACCCGCGCGATTAGCTTGTCGATCTGGGCTTTGTCATAAGAGGTCTCAGCCTCTTCATAGGCTGTGTTTTTTGAACCTGTCTGACGCGTTTGTGATCTATCCCGTTTATGCCTAGAGCCGCAGCTGCTTTCGCCGCGATTTGATTTAATGATCATATAGATCACAAAGCCTAAAATAATCCATAATAGTGTATTCACCTGATTTCCTTTCTCTAAAAATTATCGATAAACAATATGTAAGAGGCGGAACCCTTTTCAACAAGAGGTGTATATGGATTTTTGTCATTTCTATCGGATCGGATGCGCTTCAGGCGGCATATCTGCGCGCGCCCTGCAAAGGGTAGAGGGATATGACAGGCTTGGAAATACTCTAAGCGAGCCGGGAAATTTCCTCTCGCAAATGATGGTCTGAGTCTGTGGCAAGCTTTTCCAGAATGCGCACGCGTTCAGAGAGTTGCGTGACCTCTAATCTCAGCTCGTTAATCACAGTCTCGTCAAGCTGCGTCTCGCCAGCATTTTTCTTATAGTCTATCCAGTGTTTCAGAACACCTGCCGTGCAGGCAACCGTCACCACGCTGATGACCATGACCATTGTTACACCATCCATAAAATCGCTCCCTCTGAATATCGATATTCGATATATATTAGAAGATTTATCTTTATGCAAGTCATGTCATTCACAAAAGCGAAAATACAAAAGATCAGACGAATATGAAGGGGGCATAAGGATTAATGCCCCCTGACCGGCACTCTCTGAAGCAAATTTGATATGAGCGCGGACGCGCTCTCTATTGAACGCCAATGACAGGGGCGTTGCTGCCCCCTTTGAGACGCGCGTCCCGTTTGCAATCATGCTTCTGTTCAAAAGCAGAAGAGCCATTGGCTAATCACAGGAATAAGCCTAATTGTATTCTTAAACCAATTATAGGGAAAATCGCTTATGCCTGACATGCAAACAGCTCTGTCGCTGTCACACACAGGTCCGCTGCCAAGCGAGCACCCCCTTGTGAAACCGAAAAAGACAGGTCTCTTGCTTGTTAATCTGGGAACACCGGATGCAACCGATTATTGGTCAATGCGCCGCTATCTTTCAGAATTTCTATCCGATAGGCGTATTATTGAGCTTAGCCCCTTTATCTGGCAGCCCATTCTGCAAGGACCGATCTTGACCTTCCGACCCGCCAAATCTGGTCGTGCTTACAAGAAAATCTGGATGCAGCCGGAGGATAAATCCCCCTTGCTTTACTATACAGAGCAGCAGGCGGCCAAACTGCAAGATCAGCTCGGCGACAGCATCTGTGTTGATTTTGCCATGCGCTATGGCAATCCATCGATCAAATCGCGCATTGACCGGATGAAGGCTCAGGGTGTGGACCGGCTGGTGATCCTCGCCCTCTATGCGCAATATTCAGCCGCCACCACGGCAAGCGTCTATGATAAAAGCTTTGACGCGTTAAAAGCCTTGCGCTGGCAGCCGGCTGTTCACACTGTGCCAGCTTTCCATGATGATCCGGCCTATATTGAGGCGCTGGCAGTCTCCCTTGAGCGCCAGATACAGGCACTGGATTTTATACCGGACAAAATTATCCTATCTTATCATGGTATTCCTAAATCCTACTTTATGAAAGGTGACCCCTATCATTGCCATTGCCAGAAAACCTCTCGTCTGGTGCGTGAAAAACTGGGCTGGAGCGAGGATTATTGCCTAACAACCTTCCAGTCCCGCTTCGGGCCAACCGAATGGCTGCAGCCTTATACGGACAAAACGCTGGAAGCCTTGCCCTTACAAGGGGTCAAAAAGGTTGCGATTGCCGCGCCGGCCTTTATTTCAGATTGTGTGGAGACATTAGAAGAGATCGCCATAGAAGGGCGGGAAACATTTATGGAGGCTGGCGGAGAGGCGTTTGCAACACTTGCCTGCCTTAATGACACGCCTGAAAGTATTGATATGCTCGCAGCGATTGCCCGGCGCGAGCTTGCCCCTTGGTCACAGCCTATGTCCCATAACGCATAAGCCTTAATCTCGATGGACCAAAGCTGGACCCGACATGGCAAAACCGCGGCCCGCCTGACCGAGGAAGGGGGGCTGGAGGTGCGTTGTCTTGGCCTCACCACGCAGGCGAAGTATTACAAAACACTCTTAAGGGAGTTTTTCCGTAAACATTTCACACCGTTGCGGCCCGGCTATGGTGATTATTCGGTCCACATTGTTATGGAATATACCGGAGACCCGCCCTGGATGGATCTGGATAATCTGGCCAAGGCCCTGCTGGATAGCCTGACCGGACATGTCTTTGAAGACGATCACCAAGTTGCCCGGCTTTTGGTTGAGCGACGCCTCACAGAGCGTGAAGGCATATGGCTTTATGTCATGGATATGGACTAAGGCCTGTTGAGGTTCACTTTGGATGTTTGACGGCGTTCCGGTGGGGGGATCATCAGATAGGGGCCTATCGCGCCTCAAATAAGCAGATATTCTATTTACAGGCGCTTTATAAGTGGATTAATATTGTTAAAGAAAATTAAGTTAGATGTATAATTGGGGGAAAGAGGTATGCGTCATTTTATAATTAGCTTTGTGACAGCGCTGGCATTGTTCAACA
>JARFRJ010000040.1 GCA_029287305.1 Hyphomonas sp.
TGTCCGCGCGACAGGCTGATCGCGCGGCCAACATTTTCGCTAAGGTGGGTGAACCGGGTCAGCGCGATTTCAGGCTTATCTATAAACCGTAGGGCAATCCAGCCGGCCATCCATTCTGCCTCGGCAAAGTCCAGTCCTGAACTCAACCCGTGCGAGGCGGCCAGGCGATAGGCAATATCATATTTTTTCTCTTTCAGTGCGGTGCGCACAGCCAGCCGCCGTTCTTTCCAGAGATTATCGCGGCCAGATTGAGGCACATCTTTCCCATCAATATTGAGTAACAGCTCCGTCGCACCCGCTTGATTGCGGGCGCGTTGACGGCGCCATTTAGCACGCTCATACAATAATCCAGGATTGGACTGTAACCTGTCTGGCACAGCCCGAATAAGCGCATCGACCCCTGAGCTATAGCGGATCAGAGCTTTACGCGCGGCAATCAATTTACGATAATCCGAGGACACCAAAGACACAATGCGGTCGACCTGACCCACTTGACGCCCCCAGAGCAAAAACTCAACCCGCATTTCATGCTCAGCTTGTGAGAGCTTTGAACCAAATTTGGTCAATATTGTTTTTTCATCCGCCCGGCTGAGATAATGTTCAGCCCAAACCTCTTTGATAAGGCGAAGCGCGTCATCTGTCTGACCCGCCCCGTCCAGCGCGACAGCATAAATAATCTTGCCCTTGCCGGATATGGGCGCCTCATATGTTTCAAACCAATCTATAATCTGGCTATGTGAGCGCGGCGCTTCGGCCAAAACCGCTTCTGCATTAATTTTCAGACGACGATAATACGGCCAGTCCGCTAGGCGCTGCAAAGCCAGAGACATATATTCTAGGTCTGCATTTTTCCCGGCTCCATTGACATAGCGCCATAAGATAAGATCGGCCAAAGCCGGGTCTGTTGCCTGAGCGTGCAAGCCTTTGACAGATTGCCAGTCCTGGCTTCTGGCATGCTCAAAAGCGCTGAGATAAATCTCTGCGTCTTCTGGCGACAAGATGGCTGAGCTATACAAGACCGTTGGCTTGGCACTTGGTGGCAAGGGAGCCGCATAGGCCAAGCCCGGCAGAACCGGCAAAAGCAGAAAACTGGCAAATAAAAGAAGTTTCATGGACAAAACAGTATATGTGTTGAATTTAGAGCTAAGGAATGACGAGCATAAAATCTGTGAAACAGAAAACCGGTTCCCCCTTTGCCTGTAAATGCTTTAGTGTACACTCATGCCAGATTGGCAGGGAAGTGAAATTTACATAAGATTTATATAAGAAATCTATCTTGGAAGTTTGCGATGTTTAAAAATGCCATACCCGCCTTAATAACGCCCTTTAAAGACAGTCAAATTGACGAAAATGCCTATCGCGATTTAATTGAGCGGCAAATCCAGGCTGGGGCCTCAGCGCTTGTCCCGGTGGGGACAACTGGCGAATCAGCGACCCTTTCCCATGATGAGCACCGCCGCGCTGTGCATATCTGCATAGAGGCCGCCGCTGGACGCATTCCCGTCATCGCCGGATGCGGGTCAAATTCTACTCAGGAAGCGATGGAGCTGGTTACCTATGCCAAATGGGCCGGTGCAGATGCCGCCCTTGTGGTCTGCCCCTATTATAATCGTCCCTGTCAAAATGGGCTTTATGCACATTTTAAAACGATTAATAATGCCGTCGCCTTGCCGCTCTTCCTGTATAATGTGCCAAGCCGGACCGCCTCTGATATTCTGCCTGAAACGGTCGGAAAATTGGCCAAACTGCCAAATATTATCGGTATCAAGGATGCCACTTCCGATCTGAAACGGGTGACAGAACATCGCCTCTATGCGGGCGAAGACTTCATCCAGCTCTCCGGGGATGATCCAAGTGCCCTTGGCCACCGGGCCATGGGCGGTGTTGGATGTATTTCTGTCACGGCCAATGTTGCGCCTGAACACCTTGTCGCCATGCATGAGGCGGCTTCTAAAGGAGACTATGAGAGGGCCCGTTCTATCGAGCTAAACCTGATAGAATTGCATAAAGCCCTGTTTATCAGCCCAAGCCCCGGGCCAACCAAATATGCCCTTTCCAAGCTCGGCCTGTGTCATCCGGATGTGCGCTTGCCGGTTATGCCTCCAAATGCACAAGAATGCGCTATCATTGATAAGGTCGTGCAAGCCGCCCTGTTTAACCAGAGAGCCCAATGAACAAGAAAACAGGGCGCAGTGACGGTCTGATCGCAGAGAACCGGGCCGCCCGGCGCAATTATGAGGTTGAAGACACGCTGGAAGCGGGCATCATGCTGCTCGGCTCTGAGGTGAAATCACTTCGGCAAGGCAAGGCGAATATTGCCGAAAGCTATGTCAGTCATGAGGCCGGTGAATTATGGCTGATCAATTGCGATATACCCATATATACCGAGGCCAACCGCTTTAACCACAGTCCCAAACGCAAGCGCAAACTCCTGGTCAAAGCGCGTGAACGCGCCCGTCTTGCGCAAGCCATAGAGCGTCAGGGCCGCACAATTATACCGCTCAAACTATATTTCAATCAGCGCGGTCTGGCCAAACTTCTCATCGGTCTGGCCACAGGTCGACGGGCACCTGACAAACGCCAAGTCGAGAAAAAGCGCGAATGGGATCGCCAGAAAGCCCGTCTCTTGCGCGAGCGCTAACGCCCATTGGAACATGTTCAAGATGCCGCGCAAGGCGAGGCGCAAAATGGGGCAATTTTGTCCGAATAAGGTGCAAATCGCGCCAAAAGTGTGCCCCTAGGGTGCATTTTTGACGCATTTAGGTTCACTTTGGGGCACTGTTTTTGAGAAAAATACAATAATTACAAGGCATAAAAATCCTAAAAGCTCGTTTTTCAAAAATTAAATTTGTTGAACCGGATTTAGCGCTCATATGAATTGTCCCTTATAGCTTATCATGACTCTACACCCATTGCACAATGCCTAGAGAGATTGCAGATAAAAATATTTATACGTATCAAAGCGAGAGTATTTAAAAGGGCAAAAAAAACGGCCCTGTCGACATATTTCGCTAAACATTTGTGCCTTTCTTCAGTATTCATAAAAATGGCGCGTATGTTCGATACCTGCCAAAATCACACGACAATATTGCAATTCGACATCACAATACGGCAAAAATGAGCTAAATGTGCGCTATTCCATCTTGACCGCCCTATTCGTTTTCCTTGCTTTGGCGGGGTATTTTACGATCCGTACTCTGACACAGCCCCCTTCTGAGGCGGCGCGGGCCAATGGGCAAGCGCTCTCTGTGGCGGAGCGTGAAGCAGAACAGAATAAAACACTGCCAAAAGTCGTTATAAGGGAGGTTTTTGCCCGCCCGCATGACCTTTATCTGACCCTATCAGGGCGCACCGCAGCCAATCGCACGGTGACAGTGCGCGCGGCAACGTCAGGCACTGTGATTGAAGCGCCGCAATTGGAAGGCAAATCTGTCCCCGCCGGACGCCTGCTTTGCCGTCTGGATGTCGAAACCCGTCAGGCTGTGGTCAGGGAGGCCGAAGCCCGGCTAAAAGCCCAGCAGGTCGATTATGACGCCGCCCGCACCCTTACCGAGAAAGGATGGGCCTCCGCCAATCGTATCAATGCGGCGCGGGCCAATCTGGAAGCCGCCGAGGCCGGCCTTGACAGCGCCCAAATTGAGCTGAAACGCACCCAAATCCAGGCCCCCTTTTCAGGCATTTTTGAGACACGTCTTGCTGAAAAAGGGGATTTTTTAACCCCTGGCGGGGCCTGCGGACTGTTGACCGATCTTGATCCGCTGATCATTGAAACGCAGGTGAGCGAAACCTATGCACAGATTTTGACAGAAGACAGTCCTGTAACCGTGCGTATTCTGAACGGTGCAGCGCTGCCCGGAAAAATCACCTATGTGGCCCGCACCGCGGATCCGGCAACCCGCACCTTCCAGGTTAAAATCTCTCTTGCCAATGAGGGGTTCAAGCGCCCAGCAGGCCTGACCAGTCATGTCCGCATCGGGCTCGGCCAAAGTGACGCCACGCTGCTCTCCGCCGCCCTGCTAACCTTGAATGATGCAGGTGTCCTCGGCATTCGCCATCTGGATGCGCAAAACAGAGTGATATTCACCCCTGTCAATGTGGTAGATGAGGCTGCGGACGGGGTCTGGGTAACCGGGCTGGCGGCTCGTACCCGCGCTATCTCGGTCGGACAAGAATATATCCAGGAAAATATAATCGCTCGCCCCGTGCGCGAAGAGGATTTGTGACCATATGCATTCCCTGATTGACGGCGCGATTGACAAGGCCAGAATGATTGTCGTCATTCTGTTGTCGGCTCTGATTGCCGGAAGCCTGACCTATATTAATATTCCCAAGGAATCTGACCCTGAAGTTGCCGTCCCCTATGTCGGCGTCACGGTTACCCTGCCTGGCGTCTCGCCAGAAGATAGTGAGCGTTTGATTGTCCGCCCACTAGAAACCCAATTACAAACGCTGGAAGGTTTGAAAGAATATACCAGCCTCGCCGCAGAAGGGGTTGGCTTGGTCACCCTCGAATTTGAAAACAGTTTCGATCCGGAACAGGCCTTTCTGGATACTCAGGAAAAAGTGGATTTGGCCGAGCGCGACATGCCTGCCAGTATTGATGCGCCTGTTTTGCAAGAGATTAATACCGCGCTTTTCCCGATATTGGTGGTCAATCTATATGGGGATGTCCCCGAACGCGGGCTCAATCAGATCGCCCAAAGCCTCAAAAATGATCTGGAAGCCCTGCCGGGCGTCCTAGAGGCTAATATTCGTGGCAATCGTGAGGAAGTTTTGGAGATTCTCATCGATCCTCTAAAGTTGGAAACCTATAATATTTCCTATCAGGAAATCTTGCAGGCCATCTCGGCCAATAATCAGCTTATTCCAGCCGGACGCATTGATACCGGGGCCGGGCGCTTCCCGGTCAAGGTTCCCAGCCTCATTCGCGCCGCCGAAGATGCTTGGGGCCTGCCGATCCGCAAATCGGGCGACACGGTTATCACTCTGAAAGATGTCGCTGATATTCGCCGCACATTTAAAGACCGTGAAGTTTATGGCCAGTTTAATGGCCAGAACGCGCTCGGAATTCAAATTGTCAAACGCGCGGGCGCGAATATTCTGTCCACGGTTGAGGAGGTCAAAGGCGTGATTGAGGCCTCAGAGGAAAGCTGGCCTGATACGCTAAAAGTTGCTCTGTCCTCTGATATTTCAACCCAGATTGAAAGTCAGTTTGGTCAATTGCAGGCGGCCATTATGACCGCCATCCTTCTTGTCATGATTATTGTTGTGGCGGCGCTGAATTTGCGCTCTGCAGCTCTGGTCGGGGTGGCTATCCCGTCTTCTTTTGTCGTCTCCTTCCTGCTTTTGGGAGCGATGGGCTTCACGCTCAATACAATGGTGATGTTTGGCATGCTGATCGCGGTTGGCATTTTGGTGGATGGCGCGATTGTCGTGGTCGAATATGCCGACCGCAAAATGGCGGAAGGCTTGAATAAGGTCGACGCCTATCGGATGGCCGCCAAACGCATGTTCTGGCCGATTGTCGCCTCCAATGCGACCACGCTTGCCGCCTTTGTGCCTTTCCTGTTCTGGAATTCCCTACTTGGCGAATTTATGTCCTATCTGCCAATCACCTTGATTTTCGTTCTCACCTCTTCCTTGATTATGGCCCTGATTTTCCTGCCTGTTCTGGGCTCCATATTTGGCGGCAGAGGCAGCACGCCAGATAAGACAAGCAGGCTGACAGCATTGTCCGGCGAAGGGGCGGGCCCGTTGCAGGCTGAAGGCTGGTTAGGGCGCTATGCTGGCCTGACGCGGACCCTGATCCGCCGGCCCCTAATGGTGACGGGCGGGGCCTTTGGGGCCATTGGCCTGGTTTTCTTCTGGTTCAGCCAGACCCAGCACCCAACCGAACTGTTTCTGGATTTGGAGCCGGAAGAGGTGTTCGTCTTTGTCAGTGGGCAGGGCAGCCTCTCTGCCGAGGAGGAATTTAAAATTGTCTCCCGCGTGCAGGACGCCGCTTTGCAAGTGCCCGGCGTGCGCAGCCTGTCCATGACATCCGGTAATCCGGCAGGAGAATTCAGACCCTTTGGTACGTCTGGGCCGACCGATACAATCGGCTCGCTTCTCGTCACGCTGCAAACCCGTATGTACGGTTATAATGGTCGAACCGCTGAAGCCGATCTACGCAAAGCGGTGGAAGCTATTCCCGGCGCGCGGATTGAAATCAATGTACGACAGCAAGGCCCACCAACGGGCAAGGATGTCCAAATCTCTGTGCGTTCAGAGGATCATGATCGCCTGATCGAGGTCTCCGAGACAATCCGCCAGCGCTTGGACAATGATCCAGAGCTGCGCGAAATTGATGATACCCGGTCCCTGCCCGGCATAGAATATGAAATTCAGGTGGACCGCGCCGAAGCGGGCAAATATGGCGTGGATGTCACAGAGATTGGCCGGGTCGTCCAATTGGTCACCAATGGCGTGTTAAGCGGAATATATCGCCCTTTTGACGCGCTGGAAGAGGTCGAAATTCGCACAAGACTTCCAGAAGCCTATCGCGGTGTGGCGGCGCTGGATACGCTGCGTATTGCGACGCCAGCCGGCCAAGTGCCGCTCTCCAATTTTGTCACACGCGTGCCCAAGCCGCGTGTCTCTGTGATTAATCGGCGTCAGGGCTTGCGCGAAATTTCCCTGAGGGCCAATGCCATTGAACAGGGTCAGGGCGCGGCCAAGGTTGAAGAGTTAAAAGACTGGATCGCGTCTAGCGGTCTGGATCAAGGCGTTCAAATTACATTTGAAGGCGCCGATGAAGACGCGGCTGAGGCGGCGGCCTTTTTTCAGATTGCCGCTTTTTCGGCGCTGTTCCTGATGGCGGTGATCTTGCTCTGGGAATTTAACAATTTCTATCATGTTATTTTGACCCTGATGGCAGTTGTCCTGTCGACCACAGGCGTTCTGATCGGAATACAGCTCTTCCTGCCCTATATTTCCGTTCTGATGATTGGCACGGGCATTGTCGCTTTGGCCGGAATTGTGGTCAATAATAATATTGTCCTGATCGATACGTTTCAGCGCCTCAAAAAAACTGGCCGCAGCGCTGAGGATGCCGCGATTATGGCGGCGGCCCAGCGTATTCGTCCGATCCTCTTGACCACAGCGACGACCATATGCGGCCTGCTGCCAATGATGTATCAGATGAATGTCAATTTTGCCTCTGGCACCATCTCCTTTGGCGGCGGGGCCTCTGAATGGTTTGTGCAATTATCAACCGCTGTCGTCTTCGGGCTTGGCTTTTCCAC
>JARFRJ010000083.1 GCA_029287305.1 Hyphomonas sp.
CATAAGGGACCTCCTTCACAATTAAAAGCTTCCAGAGTGAAAAGCAGGCCATAAACTGCAAGCCGTTTCACGAGTGTGCGCTTTTAACCAAAGGGGGCCTGACCGGACTATACAGGATAGCTGGAAAGCGCACATGATGGGATTAACATAATGGCGAATGCAGCCAGATCAATCTTAAATTTGACTTTTGTGATCACTTTTTAATCGGCTTTAGACGTATTTATCCGGATCACTTCTGATCTGCACAGAAAAACAAGATAAGCTTCAGGCTTGGCTGTCCTGTACTTCATCCAGGCTGATTGTATGCATGCCATGCAAAATATCGGCCCGCACAGCCTCTTTCAATTTCGCCGCATCCAAGGTTTCAACCGCTTCAATGATCTCTTTATGCTGATCATCGACGAGGCAGGATGTTCCCAGACGCCCTATAACCACGCGCATAAAAGGGCCAAATTGCAACCATAGGCTTTCGACCAAGCTCAGCAAAACATGCGCCCCAGCCTGCCGGTAGAGCGCAAAATGGAAATCACTGTTGAGCTTGGCATAGGCTAGGACATCACCGCGATGAATAGCTTCATCAAGATTTACGTCTATGTCCTCAAGGGTTTTAACAAGACGATTGCGCGCGCGCGGTTTCTGGGCAATGGCAGACAGGGTAAATTCGGACAAAATAGGCTCAAGTGCCAGTCGGGCCTGTTTAATTTCTTCCATTTTTTCGGGTGTCATTTGTGCGATCATGACGCGGCGGGTTGCCGTCAGTTCCAGAGCCCCAACCGCCACAAGGCGGCGAATAGCTTCCCGCGCGGGCATGGCGCTAACACTGAACTCAGCGGCCAGTCGGCGCACAGACACTGCCCGCCCCGGCGCTAATTGCCCCGCAATCAATGCCGATTTCAAGGTTGCATAGACTTTCTCATGCATCGCGCCGCCCTGTTCAGTGCTTTTGGGGATTATCTCAATGGCAGAGGCGGTTTCAGCGGCAGGCATTTACGGTCCATTCCTTAGGCATATCGGTTTACATTTATTTTGATAGCATGATCTAGGCCCAAACGAAAATCAATCCCGATGCGCCCGGCTCGGGCGATAGCCGAAAATCCTGCGCGTCTGATTTTGCAAGACGCAGAGACAACATCGCCCGGCCTTCTATATATAAGCAAATCCCTCAAATGCAGGCGGGCAATATGAAACCGACAGGCTAGAGCTGAAACCTGTTGCAAAAGGATCGAAAATCCTTTAATTTGTGATCACATTTTTATGTAAAATAATTATAAAAGAGGCATGCTAGGCAGGGGCGGTTATGGGTAAGTGCAAAACCAACAGAATCTCTCCTGCAAAACAACAAATACGAGAGCGATAAAGCCCGCATATTGAGAGTGCCCACACATTTAGAATGCTCACATATTGAGAGTATAAGAGGGAAAATATGCCAGATCAGACCAGACCCGCGCCAGAGACAGATGCGCCTGACGGGCAGACCACACAATATTGGCAATCTCTTGATAATGCCCATCATCTGCATCCTTTTACCGTGCATCATGCCTTAAGAGCGCAAAACCCGCGCGTCATCTCACATGGTAAAGGGGTCTATTTGTGGGATACAGACGGACATAGAATTCTGGATGGCATGGCCGGGCTTTGGTGCACACAGCTTGGCTATGGCGTTGACGCTTTAGCCGACGTGGCCGCTGAGGCGATGAAGACACTGAGCTATTATAATGCCTTCTTCCAGACAACAACACCCAATACAGCCAAGCTAAGCGCTATGATTGCAGAGCGGACACCTGCCGATCTCAATCAGATTTTTTTCGCCAGTTCAGGCTCTGAGGCCAATGATTCGGCGATTAAATTCATCTGGTATTATTGGAACTTAAAAGGCCAGCCACAGAAAAAAGCCATTATCAGTCGCATGAGGTCCTATCATGGCACAACGATCGCGGCGGCCAGCCTGACAGGTCTTGACAGCATGCATGACATATTCGATCTGCCCCTCTCACAAATGCATCATATTGAGCCCGCCCCGCATTATTATGAATATGGAAAATCAGGCGAAAGTGAAGCGGCCTTCTCTGAACGCTGCGCGCAGGCTCTGGAGGATAAAATCCTCGAACTTGGTCCAGACAATGTCGCCGCCTTTATTGGCGAACCGGTTATGGGCGCAGGCGGCCTGATGATCCCGCCGACAGGGTATTGGCAGAAGATCGAAGCGATTTGCCATAAATATAACGTGCTTTTATGGTCCGATGAAGTCATTTGCGGCTTTGGTCGTACCGGGCACTGGTTTGGCTGTGAAACCTATGGCTTCACACCAGATATCATTACCATGGCCAAGGGGTTATCGAGCGGATATGTACCGATCTCCGCTGTTGCGTTGAATGAGGAAATCGCGGCGACCATCGCCAATGCGGAAACCGAAATGGCGCATGGTTTCACCTATTCAGGCCATCCGGTCGCCTGCGCTGTTGCCATCCGTAATATCGAATTGATTGAAGAGATGGACCTTATCGGCCCGCGCGGAGTTGAGACATCCGCCTATTTTCAGGCTGAAGTGGCAAAGCTGATCGACCATCCCTTGGTTGGTCAGACGCGCGGTGTCGGCATGCTGGCGGCGATAGAGCTGGTTCAGGATAAAGCCACACAAGAAAATTATCAGCCTGAAGGTCGTGCGGGCGAGATCTGCCGCGATAATTGCTTCCAGACAGGGGTCATCATGCGCGCTGTCGGCGATGCGATGTTCCTCTCCCCGCCCTTGATCATTTCCAAAAGTGAGATTGATGAAATGATAGCGCTTATTCGTGAGAGCCTCGACCTCACCTATGCGCAGCTCTAGCGCCCAGAGCATACGGATCAGGAGGCCCTTATGTGACCCATCCCGATGACGATCGAAAACTTGGTATGGACAAGACTATTTCACGGCGGGACTTTCTCCATGGTGCCAGTGTCAGCGCTGTCGGCTTGGCCTTGGCCCCGGCACTTGCCGGCTGTTCGCAGTCAACCACACCGCACTCCGCCGCCGGCGCACCGCCTTATTACCCCCCCGGCCTGACCGGATTGCGCGGCAATCATGACGGCGCCTTTGAAACCGCCCACCAGATCGGTTTTACAGGCCGTACAAATTGGGAACCGGTTCTGGAGGCTGAAACAGAGCTTTTCGATCTTGTCATTGTCGGCGGCGGCATAAGCGGCTTGTCGGCGGCCTATTTCTATACCCGGAAAAATCCGGACGCACGTATTCTCATTCTCGACAATCATGATGATTTTGGTGGCCATGCCAAGCGTAATGAGATTGAAGCCGGAGGCCAAAGGCTGATCGGCTATGGCGGCGGGCAAACCTTGCAAGAGCCCTCCAGCTATAGCCCGATTGTGAAAAAGCTGCTGGACGAGGTTGGTGTAGATTTAGACCTGTTTGAAACCGCCTATGATCAAGAGTTCTTCAAACGCAATAAGCTCTGCGGCGGACTGTTTTTCAATCCGGAAAAATGGGGCGAGAATGTCACAATACCCTTTAATCTCGGTTTTTTTGAAGTCTATATCCCCCTCGCCGATTCTCCGTTAGACTTGGCCACATCGAGTGCGGCCATGCCGATCTCTCAACCTGCCAAAGATGAGCTTTTATATCTGTTCACCAACCAGAGAGATTTATTGGCCACGCTCAGCGCTGAAGAAAAGCGGGACTATCTTTACTATACCAGTTATCGTGATTTTCTGGCAGATATTGTCGGGATTACGCAGCCAGAAGTTTTTGAGCTTTTACAGGATATCCCCGGCGATTTTGCCACCGGAATTGAAGCGATCAGCGCCTATTCCGCCCTGTACTATACCGGATTGCCGGGTTGGGAATCTGCCGGTTTGCCAGATACGGAGCCGATGGAACCTTATATACATCATTTTCCAGACGGCATTTCCATGGTCGCGCGTTTGATTCTGTGCAAGCTGATACCGGGTGCCATCCCTTCCGGCCCGCCTCAGGCTCTGCTGACAAAACCCACAGATTACTCAAAGTTGGATCAGCCAGAGACGCCTGTTCGTCTACGCCTGAACAGCACAGTTGTGAAGGTCGAACGGCACAACACCTCTAATACGCAAACGGTTGGCCTCACCTATGTAACAGAGGGGGCGGCCTAT
>JARFRJ010000117.1 GCA_029287305.1 Hyphomonas sp.
TGGTCGGGAAAACTGAAGGAGAAAAATATCCTTCTGGCACCTGCCTCTGCCATCATCGCTGAAAACAGTAAGCCAGGTCAGTTCGACTCTGTTATGACGGCCGCTATGGCTGAAACCCTCAGAATTGATCAATAAATATGAGCACATTATTGCGTAAGCCTGAACTTTACAGGGCCAATGTTGGCTTGGCTGTCTTTTCCAAACAGGGGAATGTCTTTTTAGGCCGCCGCATTAATTCACATGGGGCCTTTCAATGGCAAATGCCGCAAGGTGGGATTGATCCGAATGAAGCAACCCATGAGGCTGCCCTGCGAGAGCTGGAAGAGGAAATCGGGGTGTCGATGAAACTCATCACTGTTTTGGAAGAAACAGAGGATTGGTATTATTACGATTTTCCGCCAGATTTGAAAAAAAGGCTTGGCGGGCCCTATATTGGGCAAAGACAGAAATGGTTTGCCTTGCGCTTTACCGGTTCTGACAGTGATATCCGTCTGGACCTGCATAAACCGGAATTTGACGCTTGGCGCTGGGCCCGGCCAGATGATGTTGTCCCTTCATGTGTTCCATTTAAACGCCCGGTCTATTCAGATGTGCTCAAAGCCTTCCAGAAATGGACAGAACCGGTTTGAGTTTGGGCCATGGCTGCCCCCCTCCTTGGCGACAGGTTGCCCGGTGCCTAATATTTGACAAAACGACATCTTTCCTAGCGTAGCTTTAAGGTATACACCTGCGCTAAGCCCATAGTGATATGAAGAGAGACCTGACATGATCCGGATTTTTTGTCTTTTCGCGAGCGTCATAATCCTGGCCAGTTGCGCAAGTGTTACCCCTCCTTTGCCGGATGGCCCGGTCGCCAAATTCTTCTTCCCTGATCGCGAACCCTTGACCGCCGATATAGCTCTGGAGCGATATTATAATACGATCGAGGATGAGGCTTTACCGGTTGCTCCGCCAGGGGTCAGCCTGCCGGGTGAAAATCAAATCCTGACCCGTATTTTAGTTGGCTCTTGTAATAATGAGGAAAATGCCAGCCCGGCGCTGGCAACCCTTGCAAAAGAACAGGCCGATATGTTCATTATGCTGGGGGATAATGTCTATGGGGATATGGATGGCCGCGCCTATCGCAATAATGATGCCGATTTGACCGAATTACGCGCCTCATTTGCGGATTTGGCAGCTTCTGAAGAATTTAAGGCTGTGCGGGCGGCCCATCCGATGATGGCGGCATGGGATGATCATGATTATGGTGCCAATGATGCTGGCGCGGAGTTCGCTTTCAAGCGGTTTGCCGAACGTATCCATGAGCGGTTTTGGGGTCTGGATAAGGAAAAAGATGTCGGTCAATGGGATGGCACCTATTATGCCCGCGCCTTCGGGCCTTCGGGTCAACG
>JARFRJ010000177.1 GCA_029287305.1 Hyphomonas sp.
AGATGTGTATAAGAGACAGGAATTGGCGCTGCTGGAAACCCTTGACCTTGGCAAACCGATCAGTAATGCGCGCGAGTGCGATATCCCGCTGACCGTTGAAGCCGTGCGCTATTATGCCGAGGCAATCAACAAGGTTAATGATGAGATTGGCCCCTCGCCGCATAATGCTCTGTCAATGATTGTGCGTGAACCTTTGGGCGTGATCGGCGCGGTAACGCCGTGGAATTTTCCGCTGCTCATGGCGGCGTGGAAGTTTGCGCCGGCTTTGGCGACTGGCAACAGTATTATTATGAAACCAGCCGAGCAAACCAGCCTGTCTCTCTTGCGGGTGGCCGAACTGGCCGCTGAAGCCGGACTTCCTGATGGGGTGTTTAATGTGGTCACAGGGGATGGACCCTCCGCCGGCAAGCCTTTGGCGTTGCATCCGGATGTTGACGGGATTGTGTTCACCGGCTCGACGCAAGTCGGTAAATTGATCATGGAATATGCGGCTAAATCAAATCTGAAACGGGTTGGATTGGAATGCGGCGGGAAAAGTCCACAAATTGTCATGGCCGATTGCGATGATATGGAAGCGGCGGCAGATGCAGCCGCTTGGGCGGTTTTCTATGATCAGGGACAGGTTTGTACGGCGGGGACGCGCCTGCTTGTGCAAAATTCCATTAAAGAGGCTTTCCTTGAAAAAGTTGCAGAAATAGCCAGGGCGTTACAGCCCGGAAACCCTCTCGATCCTGAAACAAAATTTGGCTCTATGGTGGATCAAGGACAAATGCAAACCGTGCTTGGCTATATTGAAAAAGGCATGGCAGAAGGGGCGCATTTGAAGGTTGGCGGTAAGCGCGTCATGCAGGAAAGCGGCGGATACTATATTGAACCAACTCTGTTTGACGCGGTCACCAATGATATGACGATTGCCCGGGAGGAAATTTTCGGGCCTGTTATTTCCGCCATTGGCTTTGATGATCTGGAAGAGGCGCTGACCATTGCCAATGATTCGGTCTATGGTCTGGCGGCAGGTATCTGGACCAGCAATGTGAATACAGCACATATTGCCGGGCGGCGGCTCAGGGCCGGAAATGTCTGGATTAATTGCTGGGATGGCAGTGATATTACAACGCCGTTTGGCGGCTTTAAACAGTCTGGTTTTGGCCGCGACAGGTCCTTGCATGCGCTGGACAAATATACCGAATTGAAAACAATCTGGCTGCAATTGAAAGGCGGCGCTTAATGCTTGTGCCTAGGCGCTTCTATGTCCATACGGGCTATATAAATCTACATCAGATCAATGTGACAAGATGAGTAAAGCGTTTTGCGCCCTTAAAATCGCTGTGTTTCAAACTGGCCGATCTATTGAAGAGAGCCGCGCTGCGCATGGGGATTATGATGATATGTGCAAGGCGCTTTTAGGGCGAACGCGTGAAGAGGCGGACACATATGCCGTGCTTGAGGGACAATTTCCAGAAGATATTCGCGCCTATGATCTGATTGTCGTGACCGGGTCCAAACATGGCGTTTATGAGCCTCATAGCTGGATTGCCTCAACAGAAACACTTATCCGGCAGGCTTATGCAGCGGGCATAAAGCTGATCGGTATCTGTTTTGGACATCAGATTATTGCGCAGGCCCTTGGCGGCGTCGTGGAGAAAAGCGATCAGGGTTTTATTCTTGGCGCGGTCGATTATGAGATGGTCTTGCCGGGCGGCGAAACCCTTCATTTGCCGCTCTATGCTTGGCATCAGGATCAGGTCGTAGACGCGCCTGAGGGGGCTGAAATTATTGCCTCTTCGGCAGGGTGCAAGATTGCCGGGTTGAAATATGGAAATCGGGCACTAACCTTGCAGCCGCACCCAGAATTTACCAAAGCCTATATGAAAGCGCTTATCAAAGCGCGCGCGGGTGATATTATTGATGAAGCGCAGGGCGAGGCCGCCCTCGCCTCACTTGAAACGCCTGTTAATATTGACAGAATACAGACGTTTTTCAAAGACTTTGCTACGTCCTGAACGTTTAAAGCCTCAGATACGCTCTAGATATGGTGGAAGGGTTTGAACAAGCCCTAGGGTTTAGAAAAATGAGGGCGGTGTCTGTTTGGCCCGCGCCGGGGTATAGAAGGGTTTATTTTTGACGGTACATTTCGCCACTTTCCAAAAAGGTTTCAGCTCTTTGCGATAGGAAATCTCTGCCCAGATGGGTCCTTTCAAGGCTTTGGTTTCAATCATGGCGAGCGCGATATTGGATTTGACGACCGGTGACCACATGGCCGAAGTGACATAGCCAATTTCATTTCGGCACGCCTTGTCACTATAGAGAAAAGACTCCTCGGCGGGTTTATTGCCGTCAATTTCAATCTTGGTCAAAATCATGTCTGGCCCGGTTTTTCTCTGTTCAAGCAGGGCTGTACGGCCATTGAAATGAGGCTTTTTAAAATCGACAAGCCAACCGAGATTAAGTTCAAAAGGGGTCTGATCATGCTTGAAGTGGACAGTTCTGAGGCTTTCGGAAAACTCTATATAGGGCAGGATAAACCCGGCTTCGAGACGTGCCATGGCGGTCGCCGCCTCGCCATAAGGCTGAATGCCATAATCTGCGCCTGCGCTATAGAGCGCATCCCAAAGGTGCAGGCCAAGCTCTGCTTTGATCCATAATTCATAGCCAAGATCGCCCGTAAAGCCGGTGCGGGAGACCCGCAGCGTATCCCCCGCAAAATCAAATTCCCTGAAGCCGAAAGGTTTTAGAGTTTCAATACCGGCAAGCCCCATGGCTTTGAGCACTTCGCATGAGGTCGGGCCTTGCAGGGACAGCGCCCCAAAATCATCAGTGACATCCGAGATAGTGACATTCTGAAACCCAAATGCGCTCATAGTCAGCCAAGCGAGGCTGGGGCTACCGCTGGTCAGCATGAAAGCCTCTGGCCCCAGTCGGAACACGGTGCCATCATCAATCACCCGGCCTTCATCTGTACACCAGCAGACATAGGTGATCCGACCCACTTTCAATTTACGCAGATCGCGCGTGACCATGCGGTTGAGCATGGTTTCAGCATCCGGGCCCTCAATGATATATTTCTGCATGGGCGTAATATCATAGGTTCCGCACAGATTACGGATGCAGAAATATTCAAATTCAGGATCATAATAATGATCGGCGAATTTATATCCATTCCAGCTTTCC
>JARFRJ010000210.1 GCA_029287305.1 Hyphomonas sp.
GCTGAAAAACTCGCTAAGGCCAGCCAGTGTACGGCATCTATTGCGCTTGACAGGGTTCCGTTTTTCGAGCCAACCCAAACTTTGAAAAGTGCTTTGGAGCAAGCCACGGGCGGGGATGATTATCAGTGTCTTATAACATTGCCTGAAGAGGCTTGGCACAAGGCGGATAAAAGCCAGCTTACCCGGATTGGTCGAATTGAGGCGGGTGCAGCCGGCATAATCCTGAATTGGCAGGGGGAACAATTAAAGACACCGAATTATATGGGGTTTTCCCATAGTTAAACAGGGGTTAAGTATTGAACTCTTGAGAGAGCTATAATAAAAGGCCGATTGAGTATAAAGGATGTATAGGACGATCCTGCCTATTTAAAGACCAGCACTGAGACGAAAGACGTGCTGAGACAAATTGGAATATTAGCAAAACGTATAATAGATTTATCCAGCACTAGCCCATAGTGTTCGATATGACATAACAGAGGGGATAAGAAAAAATTATGGATTGGTTTCTTTTATCAATATTGGCGGGCTTTATTTCGCTTGCTTATGGAGCGCTAACGGTCCGCTCGATTTTATCTGCGCCAAGCGGGTCTGACCGCATGGTTGAGATCGCAAAAGCGATTCAAGAAGGCGCGAATGCCTATCTTAGCCGTCAGTATCGCACCATCGCGCTTGTCGGCATTGTTGTCTTTATCGGGGCTGGCTTATTGCTGGGCTGGTTGGCAGCTATTGGCTTCCTGATCGGCGCTGTTCTGTCTGGACTTGCTGGATTTATCGGCATGCTGGTTTCGGTACGTGCCAATGTGCGCACAACCGAAGCCTCGCAGAAAAGCCTCGGCGCAGGTTTGAATATTGCCTTTAAATCGGGCGCCGTCACCGGCATGCTGGTTGTCGGCCTCGCGCTTCTCGGTGTTGCCGGCTATTATGGTTTCCTGACAAAAGTCATGGGCGCAGCACCAGCAGACCGGATGGTCATTGATGCGCTTGTTGCGCTCGGCTTCGGGGCCTCTCTGATTTCCATATTTGCCCGTCTTGGCGGCGGCATTTTTACCAAAGGCGCGGATGTGGGCGGCGATATGGTCGGTAAGGTTGAAGCCGGTATCCCGGAAGATGACCCACGTAATGCTGCGACAATTGCTGACAATGTCGGCGATAATGTCGGAGATTGCGCGGGTATGGCGGCCGATCTGTTTGAAACCTATGCGGTGACGGTTGTTGCCACGATGGTGCTCAGCGCGATCTATTTTGGCGGGATGAGTTATCTGAATGAGATTATGCTGCTGCCGCTTGCGATCTGTGCGGTCTGTATCGTCACCTCCATTGCCGGGACGTTCTTTGTGCGTCTCGGACACGGCTCTACCAATGTCATGGGGGCTCTTTATAAAGGCCTAATTGTTACAGGCTTCTTGTCGCTTATTGGTGTGCTTGGCGTGATCAGCACGCTTCTGCCAAATGGTTTGGGACCTTTGGAAGGGGCAGGGGCTGCCGTTGGATTGTCTGAAGACAGGGTGATTACTGGTTTGGATCTCTTTTTCTGCGGCGTTACCGGGCTTGGCGTGACGGGCCTGATTGTTGTCATTACAGAATATTATACCAGCACGAATTATCGTCCTGTCCGTTCTGTCGCGCAAGCTTCAGAATCCGGTCATGGCACAAATGTTATTCAGGGGCTTGCTGTCAGCCTTGAATCAACAGCCCTGCCGGCTTTGACAATTATTGGCGGGATTATCCTGACCTATAATTTTGCCGGTCTATTCGGGATTGCGATCGCCACGACAACCATGCTGGCTCTGGCCGGTATGATTATCGCCCTGGATGCGTTTGGTCCTGTAACCGATAATGCCGGTGGCATTGCTGAAATGGCCGAACTGCCTTCAGAAGTGCGCAATACAACCGACATGCTCGACGCTGTGGGTAATACGACCAAAGCGGTGACGAAAGGCTATGCCATTGGCTCAGCCGGACTTGGGGCTCTGGTTCTTTTTGCGGCCTATGTCGAGGATTTGAAGTATTTTGCCGTCAATGCGGCTGAAGGTAGTGTATTGAAGGGTCTAGAGGTCAGCTTTGAGCTTTCAAATCCTTATGTTGTGGTTGGCCTTCTGTTTGGTGGGCTGTTGCCGAACCTGTTCGGTGGCTTGTCGATGATGGCCGTTGGGCGGGCAGCACAATCTGTTGTCGAGGAAGTACGCCGTCAATTCCGCGAAATGCCGGGCATTATGAAAGGCGAAACCAAGCCTGATTATGGCCGCGCGGTGGATATTTTGACCAAAGCGGCGATCCGGGAAATGATTATCCCGAGCCTCCTGCCAGTCTTGTCCCCGATTGTGCTTTACTTCGTGATCATGTTGATTGCGGGACCTGGCGCAGCTCTTGCGGCGGTTGGCGCGATGCTTCTCGGCGTCATTGTCACCGGTCTGTTCATCGCAATCTCGATGACTTCCGGCGGCGGTGCCTGGGATAATGCCAAGAAATATATTGAAGATGGCAATCATGGCGGTAAGGGCTCAGAAGCTCATAAAGCCTCAGTTACCGGGGATACGGTTGGGGACCCTTATAAGGATACGTCCGGACCAGCGGTCAATCCGATGATCAAAATCACCAATATTGTGGCTTTGCTTATGCTGGCCGTGCTGGCGGGTGGGCATCCCCCGATCGCCTAAGCGCTCAAGCGCTTGAGCTTGTAAAATTGACCCCCCGGAGCCCGATGGCTTCGGGGGTTTTTTTATATTATTGAGGTCTTTCTTTTATCGGGTATGTCAGGTTTTTTGAAAAACACAATCTATCCCGCTATGATCTGAGATATGTAGGAGATACCCTTCATCGGTGCTTTGGGTAATATGTTCTGTTCAATTATGCGGGTTCGTCCGGCGTTACGCAGACATGGCGCTTTCAAGCGGTTCAAAATCTACCGCAAGGGCGCACACGAGCGCCCTCTATATTATGATCTTAGGACCGTAATTTGGGAAGTCTGGCCATAGTGCTTATTGGCCAGGTACTTGACCGGGTAAATTTTCATCAGAATTTGGCAGGCGCAGCGTTCCGACACTGCCAAAGAGCTGTTCCAGCAAGCTTAACTGGCGGCCAAGCGTCGCCGTTTCGTTTGAGGCATATCTGACAACTTGACCATCATCGACATCATATTCGAGAATTTCACTGACATAATCATCATCGCCAAAACGAATCGCAATGACGTCGCGCTTTTGCACTTTCGGCTTAAAATAGGCAAAACTGGAATGAATTTCTGAGGAATAAAACCAGGTATTATCATCAAAAATGCTTTTCGTGGACGGGCTTCCAAGGCGCGCCAGCACTGTAGAACGTGTGTCTTCGCCCGGTTCAATCTCATTCGGCTGAGCATCATCGGGCAAATAGCCGTGATATTGTCGGATGGGTGAACAGGCTGAGATAAGCCCAATGGCAAAAACTGCGATAAGCGCGTGCTTTAGCATAAAAAAACTCCGTAATGGTCAGCCATAGAATTAGACCGCTTGGCGACCATTCGCAAGTTGCATAATGTTTAGATGTGGACGCGCATTTGCCACTCTTGTAATTTCTCTGCCATCCTGTTTGTGATGTGATTTTGTTTTATCCACGTCTAGGCTGTGCAGTGATGCGCGCAGGCTTTTTCTTCTAAAGCCCTTAGATAGCATTTACTTGCTTGTCATTGTTGCGTATTTGCACTGAACAGGTTTTATGAAAGCAAGCGATTTTGAGCGCACAAACAATTCTATCCATCGATGTAATGGGCGGCGATGAGGCCCCGGAGATTGTCATAGAGGGGATGAAACTCTTTTCGCGTGAGCGTCAAGATGTAAGTTTCATCATGCATGGGGATGCGAGAAGGATAGAACCGCTACTTAAAAAAGCACCTGAAATACGGGATATTTCCAAGCTCCACCATACGGACAGCCAGATATTAATGGAAGACAAGCCCTCACAGGCTCTGCGTAAGGCCCGTAATAGTAGTATGTGGAATGCTGTTGAAAGTGTGAAATCGGGGGCGGCCCATGCGGCTGTTTCAGCGGGCAATACCGGGGCCTTAATGGCCATATCCATCATGCTCCTGCGCAAGATGAAAGGCGTTCACCGACCCGGCATGACAGCCCTTTGGCCGACGCAAAAAGGGGTCTGTATTGTGCTCGACGTTGGCGCAAATCTAGACGCAGATGCAACCCAATTGGCCATTTTTGCCATTATGGGGGAAGCCTATGCCCGCGCGGTTACAGGGAAAAAACACCCGAGCGTCGGCTTGCTGAATATCGGGGCAGAAGAATCCAAAGGTCACTCGCATCTCAAAATGGCCGCAGATATGATCAGTAGTGATTTATTGGGGCTTAATTATCACGGTTTTGTCGAAGGCGATGATATTCCAGCCGGTACGGTTGATGTGGTCGTAACAGATGGGTTTTCCGGTAATGTTGCGTTGAAAACGGCAGAAGGCACAGCCCGTCTGGTCGCGTCTTATATGAAAGAGGCCTTTGCCGGGGATATATTTTCCAAAATTGGGGCGGGTTTGGCTGCGTCCGGCTTACGGCGTTTGCGGGTCAAGATGAACCCCAGCAAGGTCAATGGCGGTGTTTTACTCGGCCTCAATGGCGTTGTCGTTAAAAGCCATGGTGGAACCGATGCCCAAGGCTATGCCACCGCGATCAACCTTGCGGCGGATTTGGCGAAGAGTAATTATAAAGACGAACTGATTGTAGGTCTGGAGCGTATCGTGCAAATGACGGAGAATCAGGATTTTGTAAAAGATACCTTATGACACAGCTTATTACGCATATCATTGGAACGGGCTCCTATCTGCCTGAAAAATGCCTTTCCAATCATGATCTGAGTCAGATCGTCGAAACCTCTGATAGCTGGATTAAGGCGCGCACGGGAATTGAAACCCGCCATATTGCGGCTGAGGGCGAGGTCACATCAGATCTTGCGACCGAGGCCGCCAGACGCGCGCTTGATGCGGCGGGCTTAACGGCTGATGATATTGATCTTATCCTTGTGGCGACAACAACGCCGGATAAGACCTTTCCAGCTACCGCCGCTTATGTGCAAGCCAAGCTTGGCGTCACAAAGGGGGCCGCCTTTGATATTCAAGCCGTGTGTTCAGGCTTCGTCTTTGGTCTTGCGACAGCCGACAGCCTATTAAAGCAGGGTTTATTCAAAACCGCTCTCGTGATTGGTGCGGAAACCTTTTCGCGCATTCTGGATTGGACGGATCGGGCGACCTGTGTCCTGTTTGGGGATGGCAGTGGGGCCGTCGTCTTGCAGGCCTGTGACGGCGATAAGAGTGCAAAAGAAGCCCGCGGCATTCTGGCGCATCATATCCGCACTGATGGCGAGAAAGCCGACCTTCTTTATGTGGATGGGGGGGTCTCCTCGACACAAACCATAGGTCATGTGCATATGAATGGACCGAAAGTGTTCAAATATGCGGTGATGAATATTTCGTCCGCTGTCATGGAAGTTTTGCGACAGGCAGACCTGACGATTGAGGATATTGACTGGTTTGTGCCCCATCAAGCCAATCAAAGAATTCTGGATGGGGTTGCCAAAAAGCTCGGGATCAATGAAAGTAAAGTTGTCTCAACGGTTAGTCGTCATGCCAATACGTCTGCCGCGTCAATACCTTTGGCACTGGACACAGCTATACGGGATGGCCGGATCAAGTCAGGCCAGCTTATTTTGATAGAAGCAATGGGCGGCGGTTTCACCTGGGGTGCCTCATTGTTTCGTATATAATACCAAGGGATCAGTACCCTGATGGACATTTAAGGAGAAGGAAGTGTCAAATAAAACATTAACCCGCGCAGAGTTGACAGATGCGCTTGTCCGCGAGATTGGCTTGCCGCGTCAGGAATGTTCTGACTTATTGGATCGTACAATTGATCTGGTCGGTCTGGCCCTGTCAGAGACTGGTATGGTCAAGCTTTCGCGTTTTGGTAATTTCATCGTCCGCAAGAAATCAGAACGGCAAGGTCGAAATCCAAAGACAGGCATAGGCGCAGAGATCAGCGCTCGGAACGTTGTGACATTCTGCTCTTCTCCGATATTGAAAAAACGCGTCGACTCAGACTCATAAGTCGCTGGAGCCTTCGTGTCGTCCAATTCTGTGCAAAAAGAAAAATCCAGACACGCTTTGCGCTCAATCGGGCAGGCTGCAGAAGAGCTTACGCTGAAAACACATGTGTTGCGCTATTGGGAGTCAAAGTTTCCAAGATTTGTTAAACCGATAAAACGCCCAGATGGCCGCCGCCTGTTCCGCCCGGAAGATATACAAGCCTTATATGCCATCCGTTTCCTTCTGCGCGAGCAAGGCTTGACACTGAAAGGGGCAAAGGCGCAATTGACGACATATGGTGTCAAAGGTGTTCTGGAGAGAAATCCGACGGAACTTCCCGTATTGAGTAAAATAGCAGATGCCATATCGCCGATACTAGCAGACCCCCAATCGGCGTCAGCTTCCCTTCTGCCCCCGACTGATCAAACGGATACGGAAGGGGCGGTGACAGGCCCGCCCCCACAGGCATTTGCGACGGATCGACTGAAAAACCTGCTTGAAAACATGCAGCATTTCAAAAAGCGCTTGGATGAAAAACGCACAGATAAAGACTGACCGATCTGGCATTTACGATGCATAAAGAAGCATCCAATCGATCACCTTGGAAGGCTTTTCCTCGACATGCACGCGGCCCACAGGCCGCAAAGCGCTCTGTAGCAATACTTTAAAACGCTGCGGCGATTTCAAAACACCCCTAAGCGCTTTAGGTTTAGGTTTGACATAGTTTTGTCTGAAATGGTTGTTTTGTCTGAAATGGTCGGAGCGAGAGGATTCGAACCTCCGACCCCCGCTCCCCCAGAGCGGTGCGCTAACCGGGCTGCGCCACGCTCCGACACTATTTCAGCTCGTCAAATCCAATATGCGTTTTTATAGCTCCTGTCAATTTATCCAATTGAGCAGGTTTGGAGCGATGTTCAAATTGGTTTTGCAGCTTGGCGAAAACGCTTGACCCGCAACGGGCCGCGCAAGGCTGCCGTGAAAAATCAATAATACAGAACATTTTCAGGCTTCCATATCAGGGCAAGGGGATTGGGACACTATGCCTGTGACCTTGAATGAAGGGGCACCCGCATCTGGCGTTGCAGCTTAAAAGAGCGCGCGATGTCAAAGCCTTTTCCAATTTAAATTATCCGATTCTACCTGCGGGCTGGCTGGAAACCATTGGTTAACCCTATCTGATGTAATCTTGCTTAAAGGTAAATAAAATTAACATATTTTGGGTACTTCTAAACAAAAACTAACAAAATAGGACAAATTAAGTTTTATTTTGCGTAAAAGGGTAAAAATATTTACCATATTTTATCGTTT
>JARFRJ010000284.1 GCA_029287305.1 Hyphomonas sp.
CCATTGGTGTTATCTATCGCCCAGAGACAGAGCTCGCCAGCCACTATTTCGAAGCGGACCTTCCACGCCAATTCAATGAGTATATCTGGATTGATGAAACCAGAGCAATTTCACCGCTGGAGGCGGTTCAGATCGAAGGCATGCCGGAGACTTATCCATTTGGACTTTGAAAGACTTGGGCTTTGAAAGACCGCAAACGATGTCAGGCGATATCCCAGTCTATTCGGGGCGGGGATAGCCAAGCTGAGTGAGCCCTTCGATCAGAAAATCACTGGCGAGCGGTGTTTCTTTCAAATATTGTGCAACGTGCAGATGCATTGTCTCGCGGGCCTGGCGGCGCGCATCAGACCAATTGCGAGCCGCATAATCGCCGCGCCCGACCCAGCTTAATGCAAGCAAATCTCTTTGTGCATCAATATTCAGCGAAGCGATCAGGCCAGTTAATTCTGCTTCGAACGGATCAGTCATCTGCTGTGTGTTCGGCGCGTCCTTGTCAACAATATCCTCTGATAGATCATCCTCCCCTTGCAGGGCAAAATCTTCGCTGTCGAATTCGCGTATGAGGTCTGCAATTTTGTATCCAATGGCTGGATCAAGTGTGATACTAAAATGTTGATCAGTCATTTGTGTGTTCGCCTTCGCTTGATGCTAGGCGTTTATGAACGGTCCGCGCCATTGGACCTTTGTGTCCGTCTTCAACTCTGAAGGTAACCGGGTCGTCAACAAGCAATGTGTTAAAGGCGCTATCGGTAACCTCTCGGGCGTGGAAGTAATACTCCGTGCCGTCTTCGCCGTGAATAAATCCGGCTGGTTCCTCGGCGATAAAACGAGCAATGGTTCCGCTCAATCGTGTTGCATGCTGTGCGCCAGCAGTGCGCGGGTCTGGCTTGATTTTTTTCAGTTGCCGCTCAGCAGCGCGAAAGGAGTCCCGGATCGCAACAGTCACATCTTCATGAGCGTGTTTGTCATCGCCATGATGAGATACGGCGACTTCCTGACCGTCCGGCAATCCAACGTGAATGCGGACACGGGAAAGATTTCCAACCTTATGTCGGCCAGTATTTCCCTCGACCACCACCTTGCACGAAATAAGGCGCGGAAAGATCTGCTCAAGATGTTGAACCTCTTTGCTCACGCGGTCTCGAACACGCTGGCTGGGCTCAAAACTTTTGAAACTGATTTCCGGGGTGACTTGCATTAGGGCCTCCATCACAATTTTTCTGTAAAGTGTTCAAATATCTCTCATAGGCTTGAATAGGCTCTAATTTATGCGTCACTGAGCATCAGACTATCCTTAGACAATCACACAATTTTTGCAGTCTGTTTGTCGCCAGACAGTGCGATCCAGACTTGGCTTGCGACAGCGCCCAAGCCAAAAATATAGGCCAATAGCCAGATAAGGCCGCCAAGGATTGGCACCAGTGCGACAATCATAAATGCAAGCGCAGCCAGCGCTGTCCAAAGGAGCCGCGTGCCCCAGCCAGGCGTGCCTAAATCGTCTGATTTGGTTATGAATGAGCGACCCCGCATGCCTATTGTGTAGATAATCGCTGTCAGGGCGAGCGGAGCCAGGGCGAGATATATAATTCCTAT
>JARFRJ010000319.1 GCA_029287305.1 Hyphomonas sp.
GACAGAGAAAGATATACTCGGCCTGATCGCAGGCCCCGGCAATATCCCCCTCAGCCTGTCCTTTAGGTTAGTCCCTCTGCCAAGCTTGCGCTTTTTCAAGTGTGCGGTTCCACACAGAAACATCATGGCCAGCCTGAACCAAATGCCCGGCCATTGGGTAACCCATAACGCCCAACCCCAAAAACGCGCACTGTGCCATATCAAGCTCCTCTTCTTTATGATTTGACTTGTTTTTCATGATTTTATTTACACCCTAAGTCCCTTTTCAGGGTCTCAAGGCTGTAAATTCCACTTCACCCTAAGTTTGCTGGACAATGAGGCCATTGTACATCGCGTTTTTGCCTGTAGCCGCCTTAAAGCCGCCAAATACACATCAAAAGCCAAATACACTTCAAAAGCCAAATACACATCAAAAGAATGGGTTACGAAACATAATTTGTTCAAATGTGCCATGCGTAAACAAATTCATAAGAACTTTATATTATTTATGCCTAAAGAAGAATTTATGGATGGCCTGAATGTCTATGCAAAAAATACTCAACGTCATTCGCAATTTCCTAACCAATCGCGATGGCGCAACAGCAATTGTCTACTCTCTTAGCCTTGTCCCCGTGCTGGGGACAGTTGGATTTGCCATTGATAGCAGCCGTCTGCAGTCAGCTAGGCAAACCGCTGCTATGTCAGCCGACGCCACGGCAACTTCCACTGTGCAAGCATTGGCTCACCGATATGCAACAGGCAACCAGATGACGCAAGGAGAGGCGGAGGCATATGCGACCGATTTCCTGCAATTAGGCTTTTCAAATTTGCACACAGACACAAATTGCGCCCTGCAGACCCTCGCCATCAATGCAACACATAATTTTGTGCAACTCACCTTGGCCTGCGAGCTTCCAACAACCATAGGCGCTCTTTTGGGTGCCGATATCATGCGCTTTAATACAGTCGCCGCCGCGCATCAGAACTATCGGGATATTGAAATGGTCATGGTCGTTGACTTCAGTAAGTCTATGGTCAGAGATGGGAAAATAGATGCGCTTAAAGCCGCGGCCATGGATACGATTGATATTCTTCTTGATCCTAACAATCTGGGGGAGGTTCGCGTCGGCCTTGTGCCCTATAGTTCCAGTGTCAACCTAGATACATATTTCACTTTAGCCACAAATGAAGCTGTGGACAATCATACATGCGCCTCAGAGCGTGTCGGTATTAATGCCTTTACCGACGCCGCTCCTGGCACCGGGACATATTCTTCCGTTAAAACAGGCGTATGCCCGTCCACACCAATTGTTCCGCTCACAGATGATAAGTCGGTTTTAACCACAGCCCTGAACACGGCCGTGCCGCGTGGCAAAACAGCCGGACAGATTGGTCTCGCCTGGGCCTACTATATGCTGGCAGAACCTTGGCAGGGGATTTGGCCGACAGCCAGTCAGCCAGGAAATTATAACGCTGCGAATTTAACAAAAGCAGCGCTTATCATGACCGATGGCGCTTTTGAAGATACACATAATCCGAGCCTTGGCACCCCGGCTTATCAAATTTTAGAAATCTGTGAAAATATGCGCGATGAAGGCATTATTGTTTTTACAGTCGGCTTTGATACAGCGTTTGAAATAGGCACAGACGATCTACTTGAAGACTGTGCAGGGTCCAGTTCGCGGCATTATACGGCCGATAATGCAAATGAATTAAGCGATGCCTTTGTCAGCATTACACAGGATCTGGGCCAGCTGAGACTGTCAGAATAAGTCTACAAATAGCTCTGATGGGTTTGAAAATGCCCTAGCTCACATCTGAAAACTGGATTGCGGCGAGGCGGGTATACAAGCCATTACGTGCGACCAGGCTCTCATGTGATCCGGTTTCAATAATCTGTCCCTTATCCATTACAATGATGCGGTCCGCTTTACGTATGGTGGAAAGACGATGGGC
>JARFRJ010000296.1 GCA_029287305.1 Hyphomonas sp.
CGGGCGCAGAGCCCAATCCTGATTATTATGATCGGTAAAAATACACAGCCGGGATCGGATCGCCTCACCGCACAGATCAAGCGGCAGAGCTGCAGGCAGGATCATAGCCGGGTCGACCCAGTCCCCTCCCAATGCAGAAAAGGCGTTCTCATAAGGGTTTAACATGAAACGCCTATCCGCCCCGCAAGATGTTTTTAAGGGTCACGACAAGCTTGTCACGCGGCACTTCCATCTGTCCGGGACGGCTTTCGCGCCATTCCTCATGGGTCTCAATATGTGTTGATTTTTGCGCACCCAGCGCCAGATTTTTGATCGTCAGCGTGCCTTTGGCAAGCTCATCTTCCCCGGCCATAACAACGGCGGGTGCATGACGGCGATCGGCATATTTCATTTGCGCCCGCATGCCGGAACTGCCCATATAGGCCTCCGCTCTCAGCCCCGCCGCGCGAATTTCCTGCGCAATGCCCATAGCAATATAAGGGTTATCCCGGATCATATTCAAAACCACGATCGGCGCTTGCGGCGCTGTGAGTGCGCCCGACAAACGAAACGCCGTGACCAGACGCGATACGCCTAAAGAAAAGCCTGTCGCGGGCACTTTTTGCCCGGTAAATCGCGCAATCAAATCATCATAGCGCCCGCCGCCGCCAATTGAACCGATTTGCACTGGCCTGCCTTTTTCATCCTGTAAAGGCTTCAGATACTCCGCTTCAAAGACAGGCCCGGTATAATAGTCAAGGCCACGCACAATCAGCGTGTTAAAGACAATATCTGACCCCCCGATATTCAGGGCTGAAAAGGCTTTTTCCAGCCCCTCCAGTTCAGCAAGGCCCGCCTGCCCCTCCTCTGTTGAGCCCGCCAGACGGCCTAGCGCCTCAACTGTCTCATATCGTGAGCCATGGCGGGTCTCCAAATAGGCCATGACAGCTTCGATCTGGCGCACTTCAAGCCCTGCGCCTTTGGTGAAATCTCCGGACTCATCCATGCGGCCCTCACCGAGCAGGGCCGCCACCCCAGACGCGCCAAATTTGTCATATTTATCAAGCGCCCGCAAAACTGTGAGACGCGCCGCGTCGACATAAATGCCTGCGCCTTCCAGAACCCCATTCAACAGGCGACGCGTATTGACGCCAATCTGGAAATCCCCCGGCTCTGCGCCTGCCGCCTGCACCGCCTCAACCGCCATGGCGAGCATTTCCGCATCGGCTTGGATACCGCCTGCCCCGACCGTATCGGCATCGCATTGCAGAAATTCGCGATAACGCCCCGGCCCGGGTTTTTCATTACGCCACACTGGACCATAGGCATATCGCCGATAAGGGGTCGGTAGAGTTTGCCAATTTTCCGCCGCGAAGCGTGCCAGCGGGGCGGTTAAATCATAGCGTAAGGCAAGCCAGGTTTCATCATCTTGAAAGCCGAAAACACCTTCATTCGGGCGATCCGCATCTGGCAGGAATTTACCCAAACTATCAGCAAATTCAAAGGCCCCGGTATCGAGCCCATCAAAGCCCCATTGCTGATACACATGTGTGACTTTGGCAATCACCGCCTGCTCAGCGGCGAATAGGTCTGCCGTCTTATCCTGAAAGCCGCGCGGCTTCTGCGCCAAATCCTTGCGTGCTTTTTTGCCCGTGCTCATGAACTCATATCTCTTTGCTTATATATGTTTATTCTCGGCCTCTTATCGTTCCAAAGCCGATATGCCAAGATAGATTACGCCCCGGCAGAGGCAATAATAGCACCCGCCGTTAACGCGACAGCCAATAGCATGCCGGCAATCAGGCCTAAACGTTCGCGTGTTAAAAAACGTCTCTCCATATGCAGATTACCCCTTATTTTCCTCTATCACATCCAGAATAAGTGAGGGACTTAAAATTTGCGGCAGTTTTTGAGGCTCTGTCTGCCCGCTTGGATAATATAGATAAAGGGGAACGCCTGGATGATTAAATTCCTTTAGGAGAGCTGAGATTCTCGCCTCCCTTTGCGTATAATCTGCGACCATAAAACGGATATCATTTGCGGCAAAAGCCTCTTGCACCTCTTTGCGCCCTAGGGTCGTGCGCTTGTTAAACTGGCATGTCACACACCAACGCGCGGTAAAATCAACAAAAACACCCTGACCTTGGCGCAACGCCGTTTCAACCGCTTCAGGTGACCAGATTTGCGCCCTATATTTTCCATAAGCGCCGATCACAGAGGCGCTTGCTTGCGCGCCGACCGCCCCCACTGCCCCCACTGCCCCCTTGCCGAGGTGCGCAGCCTGAAAAGAAAAAACACCTGCATATACAATAAGAAGACTTGCGATAAGTTGCGCGGCACGGCGGAATTTGCCTGTAAACCGGCTCATCAGCCAGACACTGAACGCGATGAGCCCAGCCCCTGTCAGGGTCGATAGGACAGCGCGCTCATCGGCCAGGCCCGCAAGCACGAAAAGGAGCCAAATGGCGGTAAAAAAGAGCGGGAAGGCAAGGGCCTGTTTAAACGTTTCCATCCAAGGGCCGGGACGCGGCAGGAGCCTATGTGCAGCCGGGTAAAAACTGAACACAAGGAAAGGCAGCGCCAGTCCTAATCCGACCATGGTAAAAACAAGAAGGACGGTCAAAGCTGGCTGAAACAGCACCGCTCCAAGCGCCGCGCCAAGAAAGGGACCAATGCAGGGCGCCCCAAGAAAAGCCGCCAATACGCCGCTTAAAAAAGCCCCTGAGCCTTGATGAAACGCGCCAATGCGGCCCGCCTGTCTTTGCAAGCCCGCGCCTAACTCCACGACCCCCAAAAACCAAAGCCCTAAACCGAAAATAAACAGACCGAGCAAACTAACAAGGCCGGCATTTTGCAATTGAAAACCCAAAGATAGATAGACACCGGTTGACCGAACGCCAATAATGATAAGCGCAAAAGCCAGGAAACAGACTAAGACACCGGCAGTATATAAAACCCCGTCCCGGCGTAAATATGCCGCGCGATCGAGCTGATTTACGCTCGCCAGAAGACCCAGCGTTTTAATCGCCAGAACGGGTAAAACGCACGGCATGAGATTTAAAATTAGCCCGCCCAAGAGAGCCAGAGCCAAAATACCGGCCAAATTGCTAGGTTCAAAAGGGATCATTATGGGTCGTAATGGCGCATTTCCGGCTGTATTTGGTACAATTTGGGTGCATTTGGGGGCCTCTATAAGCCTGTCTCTTATACACATCTCCGAGCCCACGAGACGAACA
>JARFRJ010000362.1 GCA_029287305.1 Hyphomonas sp.
CGAAAGACTCCTGAAAGGGACCGTTGAGGAACTCGAGAAATTATTAGATGCGCGCAATGTGCTTGGAGAGCCGATAGAGCGCGATGGCGCGACCATCATCCCGATGGTGAGCTATGGATTTGGGTTCGGTGCGGGCGGCGGCAACAGTCAAAAGAATGGGCCGAATGGCGGCACAGGGGCTGGCGGGGGCATCAAGCCACTTGGAGCGATCATCATCGACAAGGAAGGGGCTCGGGTCGAAGGTATGAAAGGGGCTGTATCAAGCATCGCAGAGGTGATCGGGGAAACCGCAGCGCACGTTCTGGATCGACCCTCAGAGCGCGGGACTAAACAGGAAGCCAAAAAGTAGCTTGAATGTCGGTGCTAATGTCCCTTTTTCTATGGGGCTTGGCCGTAGGGCTGATTATTGCAGGTGTGCTGGTGTCAACGCCTTGGAAGTTTACAGTGCGCTGGCGGTCAGCGCCGCAGTTCGAAATTGCCGTTCATGCGCAGCCATTTGGCGGGATAGTCCCCGGATTTGAACTCACAGCCCCCCAAAATGGCACTTCAAAAGCCAAGACAGTCAAATCAGTATCCAGATTTGATGTCAGAGGGAAACCTCAGAAAATGGCGCATATGCTGAGATTATTTGTGGATTTGGTAACGGGTATAATTCATCGAACAGATATTGAACATGTCAAGGCCGAAGTAGAGTTTGGCGGCGGCGATCCAGCTGAAACTGGGCAGATTTATGGCCTTCTGACACCTCTTATATTCGCAATCCATATAGGCGATAAGATGCATCTGGTGGCACGCCCGAATTTCGATGAACGATGCTTGCATGGCGCGGCGGACATATGCATCCGTATCGTGCCAATCATAGTGGCTATTCCATTCATTCATTTTGCCTGGCGCTTATACGGTCTGGAGCGATGAGGATTTTTCTGGACCCGCCTATCCTGCGTGCCGGCATGACTTTTTCGGCCCTCACCCAAAATAATATCAGTGCTCGAAGCATGGGCGGCGCTATCATTATATGCGCCAACAAGCATCCTGTCGCACTTCTGACACGCCGGGATCGGATCACGCGCATTTTTGATCTGAACGGGCGGGAGCTTAGCCTAGTGGATTTTGATCAGGCGTATCCTGGAAAGCGTGCTGCATTCGAAGCCATGAAGGTGGACCCGGAGGATGTTGTTTCTTGACCAAAGCTAATATTATCGCCTTATTGGCGGCACGTGTGTAGCCCCATGATATTACCCGTTTTGAAACGGTATCACTCAGCCGGAGCAGGGGGTGAGGGTCGCGGTGACGCGGGTGATTTTTTACCGAGCCGTACAATCGCAGAGCAGGATTTTCCCTGCCCCGGAAATTTGATCCTGTTTCCCTTGATTTGCCGTCCATCAACGTCAATGGATATGATGCCTGAGCTGACATGATTGGGATTGTGTATATCAATTGAGAGGCATCCTTGGCCTGTCTGCACTAGAATATTTGCCTGTTCCCAGTCAGCAGGGATGGAAGGCTCAATCTCGACATGGTCATTCTTCAATATAACGCCCATTATACCTTCGACGCCAAGTTGCCATGTCCACCCCGCCGCACCTGTATACCAAGACCACCCCCCTTGTCCTTTTCGATCGCCCCCCGACACATCGCCTGTGAGAACATAGGGTTCACGAAGATAATGATCGGCCTCCTCCTGGCTGGATGTACGCCGCATCGGATTGATAATATCGAAGATACGCCACGCCATATCGCCGTCCCCTGATTTGGCGAAGCTTAATCCCAGCCAAGCCGCAGCATGTGTATACTGACCCCCATTTTCCCTTATGCCCACAGGGTAGGCTTGAATATATCCCGGATCACGCTGCGACGCGTGAAAGGGTGGATCAAGCAGTTTCACCAGACGGTTTTGCTCGTCGAGCAGACGTGCCGCAGCTGATGCGATCGCAGTTGATTGCCTCTCCTTCGAGGCCCCGCCGGATAAAACGCTCCAAGATTGCGCAATCGAATCTATCTGACATTCTTCATTGGCTGCCGACCCCCAAGGCTCGCCATCATCGTCAAAGGCGCGTTTGAACCAGCGTCCATCCCAGCCTTTTTCCTGTGTGGCTGCCTGAAGATTATTGGCATAATTGCGCCAGCGTGTAACAGCATCGGTCTCGCCGCGCTGTTGTGCGATTTTTGAAAACTGGTTGATCACCGACATTTGAAACCAGGCAAGCCAGATGCTTTCGCCGCGTCCCTCGTCGCCAACCCTGTCCATGCCATCATTCCAGTCGCCCGTGCCAATGAGCGGCAGACCATGCTGCCCGGTGGCCATCATTCGGTCCAAGGCACGTACGCAATGATCATAAAGCGGGGCGATCTCACCTTGATCAAACCGGGCATATCTGTCGCCTTCTTCAGGGCTGAGTTCAGGGCCATGCAAAAAAGGTATTTCGGCGTCGAGGATTGATATATCGCCTGTTGCCTCAATATATCGCGCCGTAACAAATACCAGCCACAGATAATCATCCGAGCAGCGGGTTCGCACGCCTCTGCCTGCGGGTGGATGCCACCAGTGAAGCGCGTCGCCTTCCTCAAATTGCGAGGCGGCAGCGATTAGAATATGACGGCGCGCGCGATCAGGGTCGGCATAGAGGACGGCCAGCATATCCTGCAATTGATCACGGTAACCAAATGCCCCGCCAGCCTGATAGAAGCCCGCTCTGGCCATAATACGTGAAGCAAGATTTTGGTAGGGTAACCACTGATTGATCATCAGATCAAAAGCTGGGTCCGGGGTGCTTACCTGCACCGCGTTCAGATTTCTCGTCCAAAATTCTGCCAGCTCGTCAAAGGCATCTGCAACGGTTTTAACCTCTGTCCAGTGGGCGGCGAGTTCACGCACCTCTGTAATATCCTTAGCCTCGCCCAGCACAAAAATGACCTCACGAGTATGCCCGGCTGGAATGTCTAAATGCACTTGATATGCCGCGCAGCTATCACCGCCAGGTGTGAAGTTACCACCAAGGTCCCACCGCGCCATGGCCGCAGGCGCGCCATGATCGCCCTCCATACCCAGAAAATCATGGCGCGATCCCGTTGTGCTATGCGGCGGCTGTGAGGCGGTCAGGAAGGCGGCGCGATGTTCAAATTCGGGATTCCAATTATTGGTCGCGATGATCGCTTTTGCCTCTGGATCATAAGTGCATGAAATATGCGGCTTTGAGGCGCTTGCCAAAGCACCGAGCAGCCATTCGGCATAATAAGTTGCGGTAATGCGGCGGTCATGATCAGATGTATTTTTAAGCCTCAAACGGATAATTTTGACGGGCGCATTTTTCGGGACAAAAGCCAATAAGTCCTGTTCCAGTTCCCGGCTGTTTTGCGCCCAGCATGTGTACCCTTTACCGTGTCGCACTCGGCAGGTTTCATGAGTGCCCATAGGCGCGGGGGTTACCGTCCAAGCTTGTGCCGTTACCTCATCACGAAGATAAAGGACCTCTCCGGGTGTGTTCGAAACCGGGTCATTGGACCATGGCGTCAATCGATGCTCGCCGCTATTGATCGCCCAGGTGAATCCAAGTCCGGACTCGCTGACAATTGAGCCAAAATTGTCATTGCAAATTACATTGCACCACGGGGCGGGCGTCGATTTACCCGCTTCGAGGTAAATGACATACTCGCCTGCATCCGTGTCAAATCCGCCATACCCATTGCTGAACAATAGAGATTGGGGTTTGTGTGGGGGCGCAAGATAATTATAACTCGCCATCTGGGTGGCTTCAAAGGGCGGTGATGGCGCGGGAGGTTCGAGCACGCGATCAAGAAGCTCGCCAAGCGCATCTGTATCGTCCGGCAGCACAATATGACAGGCGGCTTCAAATCCTCGCCTTGTTGACGGGTCCATTTGATCTTCCGATATCAAATGAATTCCGCCATTGCGGCCAAAAAATCCTTCTGAATTGGTATCACGAAGCAATGACATCAGGCGCTCTCGCATGGGCGCCTCATAGCCTGTCGCGCCCATTCTTAGAATTGTTAAATCTGTTTGTAAGCCGTTTTCATGCCAGAGACGGTGGGCGCGTATCAGAACTTCGAGGAGTTTGGGATCATTATGGTTTTCTGCCCTGATTAATAGGATAGGTAGATCGCCCGAAATTCCAAATCGCCATAAATCAGGCTGTCCGAAGGCTGTTTGAGGCCGCTCTGGGCTGACCTCGCGCAGAGCTGGAGAGGGCTGCAGCAGCAAGGATGACAGCACTTGCATTTCGGGCAGGCGCGCGGTGTCAATTTCAAGTCTGGCAACTTTGCGGGCCGTTTCAAGCGCCGCGTCTCTGAAAGCGCGATCAATCGCGGCTGAGGAAAAACCGCGCGACAGGTCCAATAC
>JARFRJ010000300.1 GCA_029287305.1 Hyphomonas sp.
CATCGGCCAGCACATAGGCGCGGCGGCGACCAGGCGGATCATCCGGGCCAAGCGGGGGTATCCCGACCGCGACAATTCCGCAGGCATCCGAGCGATGGGTTTTACTAATGGGCGGATCATTCGCGACGACAATATTATCCATATGCGGCGCAGTGTTGACGGTGACCGCTTCAATCTGGCTGCGGCTCCACAGTGCGCCGGCATGATCCTCAATCAACTCGCCATAAAGTTCTTGGCGGGCGAGGCGCGTCTCACCATAAGCCTCCTGCATGGCGGTTAGAAAATCCGGGGCGAGATTGGCGGCATTGTCGGCTGTGCCCGCCCGCGTAATAGTGGTGGACGGGGCAGCCAGCAGATTTTTCAAAAGCGCAATTGGGCGCGGCGTGGTTGTAACCATGGCACAGGGGGCATCGCCAAGACGCAAGCCCATTTGCAACATATCCCAGACGGTGTTTCCTTTCGCCCAAGCGGCGAGCTCATCGCACCAGGCAACATCAAATTGTGGCCCGCGCAGACTGTCAGGGTCTTCTGCGGAGAAGGCATAGGCTTTGGCCCCATTTGGCCAGACCAGACGGCGGCGCGAAACCTCATAGATCGGCGCAGCCTCATAAGGCGGGGTAATGGCTTTTAGCCCGGAGGGTCCTTCAATCATCACTTCGCGTACATCTCCCAAAGTGGGTCCGATAAGCGCCGCGCGTTTATAGCCGCCATAGAGAAGCGCATAGCGCAGCCATTCGGCCCCGGCGCGCGTCTTGCCTGCCCCGCGTCCGCCCAGAAACAGCCATGTGCGCCAGCCGGGCTCATCGGGCGGTCTCTGGGCGGGCAGTGCCTGTATCAGAAAGGGATTGCGCACCAGATGCCGGGCGGCGTCTATCTGTGTCTGCTGAGCCAGAATTTGTCTCCAGTGATTTTCCTTCCAAGCCTGCCAGACATCTGATTTCATTGTGTAAATCTTCCATACTCATCGTCTCCAGCCGTTTATCGGCCTCCTCGTCTTGGCGCATAATACGGGTCTCCTTTGGGCTATTTTCAGCTTCGACATGACGGATCAGCGCGGCGATCAGGCGGATTTGCAATCCGCTCAGACGGCAATAATCGGTTGCGTTAAGGGGCTCCGTGCGCAAGCGGGCGCAGGTTTCATCCAAAGCGAAATAAAGCCGCATACGCAGCGCGCTGATCTCAGGCATTAGCGGCTGCCCCTGTCCCTGCGCCTGTCCCTCTCCCTGTCCCTGCTTAAGGTCATGCTTTGCAATAAAGCGGGCCAGGCTATATCGGCTGGTTTTGAAATAGTCGGCAATCGCCTTCAAGCTCATCCCGCATTGGCGCATATATTGCACGCGCTTGCGGTCATGCGCGGTCAGGCAGTCTGGCGGGATATGGGTGTGTTCAGTCATGCTGTATTTATATATCGGCCCAGATGGCAGGGGGATAAAATCCTGAAAAACCCATTAAAAACAGAGTTATTAAAGCATATTTCTGTTGCATAGGACGATTGCCCCAATGCTTTCACCTAGAAAATCCTGCCCTTCAGGGCTCATTTTTGTGAAAGATGATTGGCCTCATCACTATCGCAGGCCTATAAGCAGGCATGGCTTCACAGATATCTTCTGGGTTTATTCGTCGTAAATGGCGCTATTTTGCTGGGGTCTTTATGACGCTTGTTCTGGGCGCACTGATCGGCACGGGCTATGCTTGGTATCAGCTCTTTCACGATATGCCGCAAATGCCGGATAAGGAGGCGCTTTGGTCGCTTGAGCGCTCTCAGGCCTATGAGTTTCTGGATATTAAGGGCGCACGGATCACTGTGCGCGGGCCACGCTATGGCCGGGTCGTGCAAGCGGGCGATTTGCCAGACCATATTCCTGCCGCTTTCATTGCGGCGGAGGATAAGCGCTTTTACAGCCATAATGGCGCAGATATGGCGGCTTTGGCGCGGGCGCTCTGGTCTAATCTTACCTCAGGGCGCACGGTTTCAGGCGCTTCCACGATTACCCAGCAAGTGGTTAAAAACTTGCTTTTAAGTCCGGAACAGACTTTGAAGCGCAAGGCCCAGGAAATGCGGCTTGCCCGGCAGATGGAAACCCGCCTTGGCAAGGAAGAGATTTTAACGCTCTATCTCAACCGAATATATTTCGGCTCAAACGCTTATGGCATCAGCGCGGCGGCTGAGAAATATTTCGGCAAATCTGCAACAGAACTGACCCTAGCTGAGGCCAGTCTGCTCGCCACTTTACCCAAAGCGCCCTCTCGCCTTGCGCTTGACAATAATATGGCCGGGGCCCGCCAGCGTCAGGTCTATGTGTTGAATCAAATGGTCAATTCCGGTGCGATTGAGGCAGATGAGCGGGACCGGGCGATTGGCGAGGACGTTCAGCTTATTAAAGAGGTCTATGATGGAGCTGATTTTGGCTATGCGCTTGACCGAGCTACAGAAAAGCTCAGTCAGATTGTGCCCAATGCGCCCAGCGATGTGATTATTACCCTCACGCTTGATAAGGCATTGCAAAGCCAGTCTGCTGAGCTTTTACGTAGAAAAATCAAAGGTCAGGGTTATCCTGTCAAAGCCACACAAGGGGCGGCGCTTTTCATGCGGCCATCCGGGGCGATATCGGTGATGATTGGCGGGATTGACTATAATGAAAGCCAGTTTAACCGCACGCTGCAAGCCCAGCGCCAGCCCGGTTCCAGTTTCAAGCTCTTTGTTTTCGCCGCGGCCTTGACCCGCGGGATCACCCCCCATGATATCTATACCGATGAGCCTGTGGATTTTGAGGGCTGGTCACCAGCCAATTATAATGGCCAATATCAGGGCCGTATGACCGTGTTTGAAGCTTTCGCAAAATCGGTAAATACGATTGCCGCCCAGCTCGGTCATGAGATTGGCGAAACCGGTATTGTCACTCTGGCACGCGCTTTGGGCATATCCAGCCCGATTGAGGCTGTCCCTTCTATCGCACTTGGCAGTGTTGAAGTTAATATGATGGAATTGACAAGTGCCTATGGCATATTCGCCAATCAGGGTCGGCGGATTGACCCCTATCTTATTGAACGGGTTGAGGATACGCGCGGGCGGATTTTATATGCCCGGCCCAATTTTGAACCGGCGCAAATTTTCCCGACCCAGCATATCGCCAATATGAATGCTATGCTGGCTGAAGTGGTCCGCTCTGGCACAGGCAAAAATGCTGCGGTCAAGGACTGGACCGTGGCTGGCAAGACGGGCACCTCGCAGGATTGGCGCGATGCCTGGTTCATCGGGTTCAGTTCCGAAATGATCGGCGGGGTCTGGGTCGGCAATGATAATGATACGGCCATGCAACGCGTCACAGGGGGCGGCCTGCCCGCTGATATCTGGTCAGATATCATGACGCTGGCCCTTGCCGATAAAATGCCAAGCTTCCTGCCGGGAACAGAACAAGCGCTGGCAGTGCCCAAACTTATTTTCGCTCAGACCGAGCCGAGCGAAATTGATCGACGCAAAGCCTTTTACAGTGAGCTGGCCGATGCGTTCGCGCGCGTGCGCTAGCAGACCATATATGCGACTGAAAGGAAGGTGCAGGGTTTATTAAAACCGTCTCGGCACTATCCATAATTACCGTTTTGGTTAACGCCATGTTTGAAGATTATGGAGGCAATGACAAATGAACCTAGGGATGAAATTTTAACCCTGAAAGAGCTGGCCAAATATCTAAAAATGTCAGCAAAATGAAGTAACAAACCGTCTACACATCCAGGGCATATCAATATCATTTTTGCTGTTTAGTTGACTTATTAATTGGCGATCTTCACTATCATAAAAATACGACATTAAACCCCTCGGTGTTCGGTTGCTTTTAGGAAGACTATAGATGAAAAAATTACTCCTGATTTTTTGTATTTCTCTTATCTGTTCTTGTGGAACCAAAGAACTTTCTTCTGATCAAATAGTTGAAAGAAATGGGCTCTCTTATGAGATTAATTCTCAAACGCCTTTCACGGGGAAAGTGATCAGTACAGTCGATAATAGCCTGTTAAAACAATCTTTTAAAGATGGAAAACGAGAAGGATTGACTGAGCAGTACCATGAAAATGGTCAGTTATGGAAGAAAGGACTCTTCAAGAATGGAGAACAAGAAGGGTCTTGGGAGGTTTACTATGAGAATGGTCAGCTAGATTCTATAGAATCCTACAAAGATGGAATTGATCATGGGCCTTGGGAGTTTTACCATGAAAATGGTCAGTTAGAATCCAAAGAATTCTTCAAGGATGGAAAATTAGAAGGGTCTTGGGAGTCTTATTATGAAAATGGTCAGTTACATTCTATAGGATCCTCCAAGGATGGAGAACGAGAAGGGTCTTGGGAGTCTTATCATGAAAATGGTCAATTAGAATCCAAACGGTCCTACAAGGATGGAAAATTAGAAGGGTCTTGGGAGAAATACGATGAAAATGGTCAATTAGAGACGACTGTTTTTTACAAAGATGGCGAGAAGGTCCCCTAACTCAAACACCTCCCATATTCGGTTCATCTTCATTTGAAGTTTGAGTCTATTGCCTTACCTATTTTTCAATAGAAGGATAGCGATTTCTCCGAATATACTCCCCATGAAACTTAAACTGGCTGCGTGACGTCTACTAACTGACCCAATGCAAAAATGGGACTGTTACCCGTTAATCATGAGCCAAAACACCGATTAATCGGTCATGCAAGGGCCATAAGCTGCCAATGAAGAAATATAGATTAGTTCGTGTTTCAATAGTGACCTGCGCCCCAACTTTCTCCCAGTTTAAAGTAGAGTCTTTTAAATTTTGGCTTTAAGCGGCCAGTTTTTGCAAGTCTTGCTTTTGGGCATATTCTCACGGCGTGAGATTGCCAAGTAATGAGTGAGGTCTGGTTACATTGTAATCCTCCTTCCAATGATTGATGTAATGGCGAGCCTCGGTGAGTGAAGAGAACAGTGTTTCATTCAGGCATTCATCTCTGAAGCTACCATTGAAGCTTTCAACAAAGCCGTTCTCTTGCGGCTTGCCGGGAGCGATGTAATGCCAACCAACTTTTGTCTCTTGGCACCATTTAAGCTGTCTCTTATACACATCTG
>JARFRJ010000459.1 GCA_029287305.1 Hyphomonas sp.
CCGAACGCATAGCCGCTCAGCGAATCGCTGGCCGTATATTGCACTTCCCCGCCAATATCCGTGCGATCGCCATCATTGCCACCGCTGCCACTGATATTATTATGCCGGACGCCTATGCCGGCGCTGAGGGTTTCGGTGAGACCGATACGCGCATCCACCGCGCTGGTTGTCTCTGACACGCCGCCATCAATCGTGACCGCATCATATTTGAATGCCAGATGGCCGCGCCCATCCTCGGTGAAATTGACCTTGCCAGCCGCGCCGTAACGTTCCGTATCGGCTTGGGTCAGACGCCCTGTGGCAGAAAAACCAGCCTCTAGATTCTCATAATAGCCGGACAAAGTCGCCTGAGTGTCAGAGATATCGGCCAAGTCCACCGCGCCTTCAACCCGATAACCAAGCGCCTTATCAGACGCCGCCGCCCCAGCGGTCACAGTCTCAAAATTAAAGCCGCCATCCAATGAGTTTGTCTGGCCAAAGCCGCGCCCCTCTGTCTGGGCAATCTCGGCTTTCAGATAGGTCCCTTCGCTCGCCTTGATCAGGAGATCAGCCGCCAGCAAAGTCTGCTCAACATCATCGGTCTCCTCACGATTGGCGCTGGCCCCGAGACGGACATGGTCCCCGGCCCAAACCTCGCCGCGCCCCCCCGTGGTAAAGCCGTCAATATCTTCTAGGCCGGACGTATATTCATACCGGGCCACCAAATAGGCTTGACCGCCGGACAGGGTGCCATCGCGAACAATCTGATTAGTCAGAACCGTGGAGTTCAGCGGATCGGCCAGCACGACCCGGCCCTGAATATAGTCAATATCATAATCGACAAAAGGAACCAGATCACGCGTCTCAATCACCAGACCAGACGTCTGGTCACGCACTTCAATGCGCAGCCTTTCTGAGCCAACCGTCAAATCCTGACGCTCTAGGAAGAAAACTGACCCGCCTGTGCCGCGGAACTCATCCCGGCCCGGCACTGTGCCAGGGTCGGCGGCAAACAGGGTCATACTCGCCCGGCGCTCGCCCGTGGCGGTTACCGCATCGCTATTATATTCCAGCTTGGCCCCATACAGGCCGCGATCCACTTGGGAAAATTCCGTCGCCGTCATATTGGTCAGGAAATTACCCCAGACAATATGATCATCCCCGTGTTCAACCCGGACATAGAAGCGCCCTTGTGTCGGTGCGTCTTCCAGCGTCGTGGAATCATCGCCATAAATCGGATAGAACCGATCCGGATCGAGGCGGCGCAACAGAGATTGCGGGTCCCGATCATTGAGATTGGAGAAGATATTGTCGATATCATCCTCTGTTGTATCCAGAGAGGCCGTGATCAGATATTTGCCCTGTACCTTGCCTTTCAGATAGAAAGCTGCCCGGCCCGTAACGAAGGTCTCATCATAATCCTCGCCGCCCGCTTCCAGCAGAACGCGGCTGCCGGACCCAGACTGACCAACTGTCAGATCACCAATGCCGACAAAGAAAAACTCATGCGCTGGAATATCCACCGCGCGGCTGAGCTCAACCCGGCGACCCGTGTCATCGGTATAGCTGATCTGCACATTATGTTCGCCCGTCGGGAGAATTTGCTGAACGGCAAAATCACCATCAGGGTCGGTCACAACCGGATGTCCGAAAACATGCAAGCCGCTCACCCCATAAGAGTCCAAATCCTGCATCGATACCGTCACCGTGCCGCCCTTGACCGGAATATTGCGGATCGCGGTGCGGTCGGTGCCATAGATCGCTGTGGCTTTGGCCGGAGACGAGGGGGCTTGCGCCGTCTGCGTCACAGAGAAGTATTTACGCTGGGTCTCGTCAAACCGGCCATCTGCATCATAGACACGCAGAACATAGGAATAATCCTGCTCGCCAAGACCCGCCGGAACACGCCAGCGCGCCCCGCCGCTCAAATCCACCAAAAGGGAGGCCACAGGCGCATTGATAAGAGAATTGCTCTCATCATAAATACGGATCTCAGCGCGATCAACCCAATGACTATAATTCCAATAGGTCCGGAAATGCACCTCTTCACCCGGCGCAACCGTGCTGTCGCCATCGGCCAGACCCGCATTCAATAAGGGGCTCGCTTCCAAACCATCATAGGACATCAATATATCATCAGACGATAAACCACTATCCGATATACTCTGAGCGTCGAATATGATGTGAAGCGCAGGCAAGTCTTCATCGCCAAGTTCAGCTTGCCCCGAATTTATCGCGGGCATTTGCATAATTGGTACAATAGGTCGTGCCTGAGCCGCGCTTGAGGGCATAGCTGAAATGGAAGGACTGGCTTCCGGCACATTGATAATCGGAACCACCGCAGGCCTTGGCCCTATCGTGTTCGTCTGCAAGCTTGCCAATGAAGGCGTAACCGTAGACGTGTCTTCCATTGCGAAAGAAGACGCTTTGGGAAGGCGCAATGTGCGATTGTGCAAATTGTTTTTATAATTGTAAATATCAGCATGTGCCCCTGCTTCAGTGAAGTGGTCAGAGATATCCTGAGCGATCTGTGCATGAGCCCCCATAAGTGCTGTAGAGCCCATCACAATAGTAAAGATAGTTGTGCGTTTCATGGGAACCTTATCGCTTGAAAACGATAAAATATGGTAAATATTTTTACCCTTTTACGCAAAATAAAACTTAATTTGTCCTATTTTGTTAGTTTTTCTTTAAAAGTACCCGAAATATGTTAATTATATTTACTTTTAAGCAAGATTACAGCTGAGAAAGTTAATCAATGGTTTCCAGCCAGCCCACAGGCAGAATCGGATAATTTAAATTGGAAAAGGCTTTGACATCGCGCGCTCTTTTTAGCTGCAATGCCAGATGCGGGTGCCCTTCATTGAAGGTTACAGGCATAGTGTCCCAATCCCCTTGCCCTGATATGGAAGCCTGCAAATGGTCTGTATTATTGAGTTTTCACGTAAGCTTTGCGCGCTCCGTTGCGGGTCCAGCGTTTTTAGCCAAGCTGCAAAACCAATTTGAACATCGCTCCAAACCCGCAGAGTTGGATAAATTGACAGGAGCTGTAA
>JARFRJ010000464.1 GCA_029287305.1 Hyphomonas sp.
GTGCCCAGCAGATTTTAATCGGGCCTGAATTTGGCGTTTGTCTTCTGGGGAGGGCGTGCCTAGTTCCATAAACCCGTCGACAAACAAGCGCAGGCCCGCATGAGTGGGAATACGCCCGGCGCTGATATGCGGCGCATCCAGAAGTCCCATGCCCACAAGATCGGCCATGACATTTCGAATGGAGGCCGGCGACAGGTTAAGTCCGCCTTTGGAAACGGTGCGCGATCCCACAGGCTCACCCGTATTGAGATATGTCTCTATGATTTCACGAAAGACAGCGCGGGCACGTGTGTCCATGAATTGCAAAGGGGAGGCCGTCATACTCTAGATTTAGAGCCTGTGCGGCCTTTATGCAATCATTTCCGCAGTATCAGGGCAGATAAAATAACAGGGCAAGGGTCGTATTTGGACGAAACTTAAGCCTAGCCGGTCTCTTGCGCAGCGCTTTCAGCTTCACTGGAAAAGCTGGGCGCTGTGCAGACTTTATTGCGCCCGGTCATTTTTGCCAGATACAGCGCTTTATCAGCCACTTCCATCATCGTGTTCGGTTTTATACTGAAGGGGGCGACCATAGAGCAGACGCCTAGGCTGACCGTCAAAGGAATTTCCTTATGGTTATGAAGATAGGGCGCACTCTCTACAGCTTTGCGGATTTTTTCAGCCACATCCATCCCCGCCCTATGCGACGTTTTGGGACAGCCAATGGCAAATTCTTCTCCGCCGATGCGGCCAAAAATGTCCGAAGAGCGAATATTATTGCGTACTACATTTGCCACATGTTTCAGAGCCATGTCCCCAACCGCATGCCCATAATTATCATTGACCGATTTGAAATGGTCAATATCAAGAACAATAAGCGTCATGGGGGATTGCTCTCGTTTCAGTGTCACAGACATGCTGATGAGGGCATCGGTAAATCCACGCCTGTTCTTGCAGCCTGTCAAATAATCGGTATTGGCGGTGGCATGTAACTCATCCTCGCTTTTTTTCATCATCCGCATTAAAGGCAAAAATACCAAAGCGGACAGGGCCGCCAAAATAAGGGCAAAAACTCCTGTGGTCCGGACGGTGATCTTGCGCATTTGCTCCGTAAAGAATTGATCATCCGCTTCATAGAGCGATATAGTTTTATTTAATTGTATGATCAGCCGATCCGCGTCTTTTTGATGATTTTGAGGCAGTAGACCGTCGCTCTGGAATTTTTGTGCCTTGCGTATAAAGCGTGTGATCCGACGATCTAAAGGGCGTCTATTCTCAAAGTAAAGTTCTGACAGGCCATCATGATTAGGGCTGGTTGTGCGCCACCGCAAATCGCCGCGCGTTAGACGTTCATGACTTTGGGATAATAATTGTATCGTCTCAGCCAAGGATATCTCTGCTTCATAACTGGCCTCAACCTCAGGCACATTGGCCAATTGATCAATCAGAAAAACAATTTTCTGGGTTAACAGGCGTTGCTGTCCGGCGATATTGATCATTTCGCCATAGCCATCCTGGCCTGCTGTGACTTTTTCCTGCTCCAGATAGAGATAAACGCCAAAAGCAATCATGCTGGCCATCGCAATAGAATATGCGATAATTAATAAGCGGATGCTTTTATACATTACCAACCTCGTAGCAGATGACACTTGCACTATACGGGTGGCTTATGCAAAGCCTTGTAAACCTAAAACATTAAATGAATAATAGATGCGCAAATGGCATTCCAGCGGTCACTTATGTTACACTCTACATAAAGCAGAAATTGAATATTATAGGTTTGCGGCCTGCGTCAAGACTTCCCGATCATGTTTTCCTGTCCTATATTCGTTAAATAAGGATCAATAAAATTCGTTAAACTGGAGATGATATGCAAAATTACCTGAAATTTTACATAAATGGCGCCTGGGTAGACCCGGTCGGTGAGACCGTTTTGGAGGTTGAGAACCCAGCGACAGAAGAAACCTTTGCCCGCATCTCGCTTGGATCAGCCGAAGATGTGGATAAAGCGGTCGCGGCGGCGAAAGCTGCTTTTCCTGCCTTTTCGGCGACCTCGGTTGAATATCGTGCGGATTTGCTGGACAAAATTGCGGCAGGATATGAGGCTCGCCTAGCTGATATTGCCTCGGGCATATCCCAGCAAATGGGCGCGCCGATGTGGTTGTCCAATGCGGCCCAGGCCCCGGCGGGGCTCGGTCATTATGCCAATGCTGCAAAAATTCTGCGGAAATATGACTTTGAAGACGTGATTGGCTCAACCCTGATCCGGAAGGAACCGATCGGGGTTTGCGGGTTTATCACACCCTGGAATTGGCCGGCCAATCAGATTGCATGCAAGGTCGCTCCTGCTTTGGCAACCGGCTGCACAATGGTTCTGAAGCCTTCTGAAATTGCGCCGATTGATGCGATGATTTTGGCTGAAATCATGCATGAAGCGGGGGTTCCGCCGGGCGTTTTCAATCTCGTTAATGGCGATGGGCCAACCGTCGGGGCGGCCCTGTCTGCTCATAAGGACGTTGATATGGTCAGCTTTACAGGCTCAACCCGGGCCGGTGTTCTGGTTGCCGAAGCGGCGGCCCCCACGGTCAAGCGTGTTACCCAGGAACTTGGCGGTAAGTCCCCGAATATTGTCTTGCCGGATGCAGATTTGAAAAAAGCCGTAACGAGCGGTGTGATGCAGATGATGACCAATACGGGACAATCGTGTAATGCGCCGAGCCGCATGTTTGTGCAGAAAGATCAGCAGGCCGAGGCGATAGAGATTGCCCGTGCAGCGGCGGAAAAGGTAAAATGCGCTATGCCGGCGGACGCGCCGCGCGGCGCGATCGGTCCGATCTCAAACGCCACACAATATGCCAAGGTTCAGGATCTGATCCAGAAAGGAATTGAGGAGGGTGCCACGCTGGTTGCTGGTGGGCCAGGGCGTCCGGAAGGTTTCAATAAGGGCTATTTTACCCGTCCGACGGTCTTTGCCGATGTCAGCAATGATATGGTGATTGCGCGCGAGGAGATTTTCGGACCGGTCCTGTGCATGCTGCCTTATGAGACCGAGGAGGAGGCGATTGAAATGGCCAATGATACGGTCTATGGCCTGTCCGCCTATGTCCAGTCTTCAGACCTTGCACATGCTCAGAATGTTGCAGGTCAAATCCGCGCGGGCAATGTCCATCTGAATGGGGCGGGCGCTGATTTTAAAGCGCCCTTTGGTGGCTATAAACAGTCTGGAAATGGCCGCGAATGGGGTGTCTTCGGGTTTGAGGAATTCCTCGAAACCAAGGCCATTATGGGCTACGCGCCGGGCTAATTGGCCGCGCCGGGCTTAAACAGGCTGGTCTTGCCTAAAGCCTACCTGCTTCAGGCCCCGCATATATACTCTTCAAGGCCCGGTTTTCATGCCGGGCCTTTTTGTAAATAAGGGGTTGATTTAGAGCTTTGCATGTTTTGTCTGCAAGCGGTGAGTATCAGCATCACGACTTGATATTGCTCACTCCATAACCACGACCACTTTTCCCTTGGCACGGCGTTCTTTCAGTTCGCTGATTGCCGCGCCGGCTTCGGCAAGGGGGTAATGGCTGGAGACATAGGGCCTGATTTTGCCCTCATGATGCATTTGGAAAAGCTCTTTGACATTCTGCATATGTCCGGCTGGATTTCGTGCGACGGAGGCTCCCCAGAAGACGCCGCGAATATCGCAGGATTTCAACAGGGTGAGATTTAACGGCAATTTTGGAATACCAGCCGGAAAGCCGATCACCAAAAAGCGCCCTTCCCAATTCATCGCCCGCAAGGCCGGTTCGGCATAATCCCCGCCAACTGCGTCATAGATGATATCGACGCCGCCACCACTGACCTGTTTGATCTCACCAGACAGCGCTTTTTGTGCATCTCGGCCCAGCGGACCAACCGGGTAGAGCAGACCCTTATCTGCGCCCTTTTCGAGGCAAAGATCAATCTTGTCCTGAGTTGAGCAAGCCGCGATCACTTGCAGCCCCATGGCTTTGCCAAGCTCCAGCGCGGCGAGCCCGACCCCGCCGGCTGCGCCCATAATAAGGAGCTTTTCGCCCGGTTTTGGATCGGCGCGGTCTTTCAAGGCATAATAGCTGGTGCCATAGGTCAGAATAAAGGCGGCTGCCTCATCAAAGGGCATACTGTCTGGGATTGGCGTCACGCCATGCGCTGCCGCCGCGACCTGTTCGGCCATGCCGCCATGCCCAGTAGAGGCCAGTACCCGGTCGCCCGCTTTGACATGGCTTACACCCGCCCCGACGGCTTTGACAATCCCGGAAACCTCTCCGCCCGGGGAGAAAGGACGGGGCGGCTTAAACTGATACTTATCTTCTATAATCAGCACATCCGGATAATTGACCCCGCACGCTTTGACATCAATCAAAACCTGTCCCGGACCAATCTCAGGATTTTCCACCTCTTCCAGAACCAGAGTTTCTGGCCCGCCAACCTGTTTGGAGAGTATCGCTTTCATGTTTTCATCCCTTATCGTTTCTTCCAGAGGTGTTAGCCCTGCCTGAATGAAAGGGCAAGAGATTGGGCCGAGACACAAGGAGGGATTTAAGACGTGGGGGGAATTTAAACCGGGGCCCGGTTCCAATCATCGATATGCCAAGCCCCGTCTTGCCAAGACATCTGGCAATAATGGCCTGTACGGACTTTCAGATCAGAAGCGGCTCGCGGATTTTCGGCGAGCCGAGCAAAAAAGCGCATCAGACCATTGGAGCTGACAATAAAAAGGGTTTTGCCCTCATACTGGGCCACACTCTCTTCCAGAAATTGCGTAATATCCTGTTTGATTTGGGCTTCTTCGGGATACCATCCGGGCGATTGGGGCCATTTGGCGTGTTTGTCCCACGCGTCCAGTTCTGCCGCCCCGCCGAGCGCGATAATCTCTTGCGTAGAGAGGGCCTCCCAAGGGCCATAATTAATTTCTCGCAGGCGCTCATCAATCCGGATATTGCGCGCATAGCCTATTTTATCCTTGATGATCCGGGCATGCTGACGGGTGCGCAAAAGGGGGCCGGCAATGACCGCATCGCAGCTTTGGCCTATCTCAGCAAAATGTCTGCCGAGCGCCTCCGCCTGTGCGCGGCCACTTTCCACAAGGGGCAGATCCGTACGCGCGCCGCACCAGACGACTTTATCCCCCGGCCCGAATGTATTGCCATGACGGATGAGGATCAGCCTAGTCGACATGAAAGTCCCCCTGTGCAGCCAAAATCGCCTCAACCCGTCCAACATCTTCGGGCGCATCGACCGAGGCGACCGCCCGCCCGCGATAATCTACCGGAACGATTTTGATCCGGATGCCGTTTTCTAGCGCTCGTAATTGTTCAAGCTTTTCAATGGCTTCCAAAGGACTTTGCGGCAAAGCGCAAAAGCGATGCAAAACCTCTGTCCGATAGGCATACAGCCCAATATGGCGATAGACACGGTGAGGGCCATGGCGGGTATTGGGCAGGACAGCCTTTGAAAAGTATAAAGCATGTCCGGTCTTGTCCATAACAACACAGGTGCCAGATTGCGGCGTCTCTCGCTTCTCCTCCAGAAATTTGGCCAGCGCTTCCCCCTCTAAAGCGAGCGCGGGGGTCGCCATCTCTATTGATGTGTCCTGCATGATCTTAACCAGCGCCTCAATCACCCAAGGCGGTGTCAACGGCGCATCGCCTTGCAAATTCAACACAATATCAGCGTCAATCTTGCCGGCGTCCAAAGCGGCGCGGCAGCGTTCTGTGCCGTTTTCAAGATCAGATGCGGTCATCACTGCAATACCGCCAAAGCTGTGTACATGTTCGGCGATGCGCTGATCATCGGTGGCGACATAGACCCCATCGACACCGCGCACGCTTTTGGCAATCTGCCAGACCCGCTGGATCAGGCTGATCCCGGCAATTTCAATTAGCGGCTTGCCGGGCAAGCGTGTCGACGCGTATCGTGCTGGGATACATATAATTGTTTTCTGCATAAACCCATAAACCCCTATAAGTCGCGTTATGAAGCCAAGGTGTGCAGCCCTGAATGGCTAAGACTTGCGACACCTCGCCGCGACCGAAAGACACGCTCGTCTTTTCACGCTAAAGCTTTATATAATGCATTATCCTCAAGACAAGGTCGATTATGGTACAGCTCACACTTCCCAAAGGGTCTGCCCCCAAAAAGGGTAAAATCTGGCCAAAGCCAGAGGCCGACAATGATAAACATATCAAAACCTTTAAAATCTACCGCTATAATCCAGAAGCTGACGGTCCCCCGCGCTGGGATACATATTATGTCGACACGCGCAAATGTGGGCCTATGGTGCTGGATGTTCTGATCTATATTAAAAACCATATTGATCCGACCCTCGCCTTTCGCCGCTCCTGCCGGGAAGGGGTTTGCGGCTCCTGTGCGATGAATATTGGCGG
>JARFRJ010000472.1 GCA_029287305.1 Hyphomonas sp.
ATGTGTATAAGAGACAGCTTTTCGCCTCCTTGAGGCGGCCAAGCAGTATTGGACAGATTTGCCGGATTTGGAAAAAGACGCCTTTCGTTTTCTGCACGTCTCAACAGATGAGGTCTATGGCTCGCTCGCACCTGAGGCTCCGGCTTTTGCCGAAACCAACGCTTATCAACCCAATAGTCCCTATAGCGCCAGTAAAGCCGGATCAGACCATTTGGTACGGGCGTATTTTCATACTTATGGCCTGCCTGTTCTGACCAGTAATTGCTCCAATAATTATGGGCCTTACCAATTTCCGGAAAAACTCATTCCGTTGATGATCCATAATGCGCTGGCGGTCCAGTCTTTACCGGTTTATGGCGATGGGTTGCAAATTCGCGATTGGCTTTATGTTGGTGATCATTGCGCAGCCTTGCGCGCAATTTTGGGCCGTGGGCAACCCGGACAAGTATATAATATTGGTGGCCTAAATGAGAAAGACAATGTCGAAATTGTAAACATTATTTGTGATCTTTTAGATAGTCGGTGCGCGCCAAACGCATCGTCTGGCATAAACAAACATGCTGACCTCATTACTTATGTCAAAGATCGCCCCGGACATGATCGGCGCTATGCGATTGATGCGACGAAAATTGAAACTGAGTTGGGGTGGCACCCCAAAGAGACATTTGAAACCGGTATACAAAAGACGGTGGACTGGTATTTAAAAAATCAGGATTGGGTGGCGGCGGTCAAAAGCGGCCAATATCGTGAGTGGACCGGGACAGAATACGCATGAATATTCTGCTTTTGGGCGCTGAAGGACAGCTTGGACGAGAGCTTGCCCGGCAATTGTCTCTTGTCGGAACGCTACAGGCATGCACCCGCAGTGATGTCGATCTGTGTCATGCCCAGAATATAAAGGCAGCGATCGATCGGCATAAGCCTGATATCATTGTTAATTCGGCGGCCTATACAGCGGTGGACAGGGCTGAAACTGAAAAGAATTTAGCCTATCAAATCAATGCAGAAGCTGTCAGTGTCTTGGCAAGACAGGCCGTAAGCCTTGGCATACCCCTCATTCATTATTCGACCGATTATGTCTTTGATGGGCAAAAATCTGGGGCCTATATAGAGACAGATATACCCCATCCGATTAGTGTTTATGGAGCCTCAAAGCGTGCCGGTGAGGAAGAAATTGAAGCCAGTGGAGCAAGCCATTTAATTTTTCGTACGACATGGGTGATCGGGCGGGATGGAGATAATTTTGCCAAAACAATTTTGCGTCTGGCGCAAAGCCGTGACTATCTCAATATAGTCAGCGATCAGATCGGTGTACCGACATCGTCGTATTTGATTGCCAAAGTCACGAGCCTAGCAATAAAAGCTGCAAAAGACGGATTTTCATGGCCCTCGGGGATTTATCATTTAGTGCCGCAAGGTAAGACCAGTTGGTATGGGATTGCCACGGCGCTGATGGATTTGGCGCGATTAAGACGCTTGAAAATTTCCCTGTCTGAAGAGGGACTTCACCCCATTTTGACAAAAGATTACCCTACACCTGCTAAACGTCCTCTTAATTCTCGCTTTGATACATCCAAACTGGCAACACGCCTGAATTTTACATTGCCTGACTGGCAGGATGATTTTCTTGATGTGGCGGAACAGATAATAAAGGATATGCATGCCTCATGACACGTAAAGGTATTATATTGGCTGGCGGGTCCGGCACGCGGCTTCACCCGGCCACTCAAGTGGTTTCCAAGCAATTATTGCCGGTTTTTGACAAGCCTATGATTTATTATC
>JARFRJ010000500.1 GCA_029287305.1 Hyphomonas sp.
TGGCATTATCGGCGCGCTTGGCCTGCTTGGGATTGCCATTAATGGATCAATTGTTGTCTTGACACAGCTTAAATCCAATAAAGCGGCCACTGAGGGTAATATAGAGGCGCAGAGGGAAACCATCGTTGATGCGACCCGTCATATTGTGGCAACCACATTGACGACAATGGGGGGATTTGTTCCCCTTATCCTGGTCGCGGACCCGTTCTGGCTGCCGCTCGCCAGCGCAATTTCGGTCGGCGTATTTGGCTCTGCCATTACAGCGCTGTATTTTACCCCAGCCATTTTCCGCCTCACAACCATGCGCCTTTTCAAGCGTGGGCGCGGGGACCTTGCCGCCACAGAAGAAATGGAAACGGCCTCACCATAGATTTTGCTTGTTCTGATTTTTTTGCGTATTACCTGAAAACAACCTATATAAGGATCAGACCGATCAATGGAGCCTGAGATGAACTCTGAAACGTCTGAAACATATAGCCAAGCGGCGCCGGTTTGGGAGCAATTGCGCTTTGAAGCGCGTGAAGCTGGCACCTCTGAGCCCGCTTTGGCCAGTTATCTGAACGCAGCAATCCTATCGCAGCCCAGCTTTGCGGCTGCATTGGGATATCATCTGGCGGAAAAAATTGCTGGCCAACCCCTGATGACCTTGCAAATTCGAGAAATTTGCCATGAGGCCTATACATCAGACCCGGATATCGTTATCGCCGCTGAACGGGATATGAAGGCCGTTTTGATGCGGGACCCAGCCTGTGTTCAGGCGCTGCAGCCCTTTTTGTTCTTTAAAGGTTATATGGCCCTGCAAATGCATCGTATCGCGCATTGGCTATGGCAGCAGGGGCGCGATGTTTTGGCCTTTCACTTTCAAAGCCGTACATCAGAACTTTTCCAAGTCGACATTCACCCGGCGACACGCATAGGCTCTGGCATTATGTTTGATCATGCGACGGGCATTACGATTGGTGAAACCGCTATGATCGGCGATGATTGCTCTATTTTGCAAGGGGTCACCCTTGGTGGAACAGGCAAGGAAAGCGGGGACCGCCACCCTAAAATCGGTCGCGGCGTCCTCGTTTCTGTCGGGGCAAAAGTGCTCGGCAATATCCAGATTGGCGACAAGGCCAAGATCGCCGCTGGTAGTGTCGTGCTGACGGATGTGGAGCCCTTATGCACGGTCGCCGGGGTACCGGCCAAGCCTGTTGGCGGGCCATGCGCGGAGGCGGCCAGGAATATGGACCAGTCTTTACCGGACACGCTCTAGCCCTTTTCAAATAATACTTGCCTTCTTGCTTTGAAGCAGTAATTTGCCACCCTTTGACAGGAGCCGCATATGAATAGTGAAGAAGCTGAAAAGCTTGAAGCCTATCTGAAATCCAAACTCCATCCGAGCCTGACTCTCAAGCAAAGGGACAAGGCCTCAGACAGTTTGGAAGTTTATCTTGGCGCTGAATTTCTGGCCTTGATCTATAAAGATGTTGATGAAGGCGAGACCGCCTATCAGTTTCAAATGACGATCCTGTCTGAAGATTTGTAGAACATAGGCAAGACAATTAAAAGCATCTGAACTATAGTCATCTGAACACAATATAGATGACCTCATTTCTCTTCAAAAAATGTCATTTTCAGCTTGGTTGATCAGGCAAAGTGCAGATATAATTTTACCATGCTCTGCGCGTCAGCCTGATAAGGAGGGTTTCTGCCTATGACCGACCCTTCCCCTGCCTCCTCAAAGCCGCGTCAAACATCCGCAAAATTTCTCGATGGAAATTTGATGCGCCATGTGACCATCATGTCGCTTTCCGCCAGCGTCGGCCTTGTCTCCATTTTCCTTGTGGATTTTGTCGACCTGCTCTTCATTGCGCAATTGGGGGACCCAGCGCTGACCGCGGCCATCGGATTTGCCGGAACTGTTCTTTATGCAAGCTTTGCGGTCACGCTCGGCCTAATGATCGCCTGCGGGGCTTTGGGGGCACGCCTGATCGGCCAAGGTGATATAGAGGGCGTGCGCGCGACCGCGACAAGCGTTATGAGTTTCGGCTTTACAATAAGCTTGGTCATTGCCGGGATTTTATGGCTTGCAGCGCCGGGGCTGATTGCCCTCCTAGGGGCAAGTGAGGCAACGCACGCCCATGCAGTCAGCTATTTTCGGATTGTCATTTTCTCAATGCCGATCGCCGCGATTGGAATGATGTCTTCAGGCCTTTTGCGCGCGCATGGAGATGCCCGCCGCGCGATGATGGTGACGCTGATTACAGGTTTTGTAAACGCGGTCCTCGATCCGATTTTTATCTTTGGTTTTGGCTGGGGTCTGGAAGGGGCGGCGATCGCGTCTGTCTGCGCACGGATTGCGATGGTCGCTACCGCACTGACGCCGATTATACGCCATTATGGCGGATTTGCCCCTTTCAGCCTCGCCCAGCTGCGCCTTGATCTCTCCCCGATTCTCGGCTTGACCATTCCAGCTATTCTGACCAATGTGGCGACCCCTGTGGGCAATAGTATTGTGATCATGGTCCTAGCCCCCTTCGGTGATGAGGCGGTCGCCGGTTTTGCTGTTATCGGGCGCATGAGTGTGCTCGTCTTTTGTGTCATTTTTGCTCTGTCCGGCGCGGTGGGCCCAATTATCGGACAGAATTTCGGCGCGCAACAATATGACCGCGTGAAAAGCACATTACGCGAGGCCATGATCTTTTCATCCGGCTTTGTGCTTCTGGCCTGGGGCCTGCTCGTGGTCGGTCATGAACATATTAGCGATCTATTTAAATTGACCGGTTCAGGCCGGGATATGGTGGTGTGGTATAGCTGGGTTGCGGCGCCTCTCTTCCTTTTCAATGGCGCCCTATTTGTCTCCAATGCTGCCTTTAATAATCTGAAACGCCCGATTTGGTCATCCCTGCTCAACTGGGGTAAAAATACACTCGGCATAGCTCCCTTTGTGATTTTGGGAGCCTGGCTTGGCGATGCGTCCGGGGTGATTGTGGGACAAGCCCTTTCTGGCGTGTTCTTCGGCTTGTTTGGCCTGTGGCTTGCCTATCATCTGGTCTCTGGATATCAGAGCGGCGATATTGACCCGGATAAACCCTGGTGGGGCAAGCCTAGAGCGTATCCGAGTTAGGTGTCTTG
>JARFRJ010000128.1 GCA_029287305.1 Hyphomonas sp.
GGGCTCGGAGATGTGTATAAGAGACAGCATAATATCCGCCTGATGCCGCAACACTGCCCATGCTGACAACGACGATTTTGCCTTTTTCCTGAACATCTTCAATCGCTTGCCATATTTGATCGGAGGCGGTTGGTGAGCCACCGCCGCTTTCAACCCGAAACACGATGGCGTCAATATCATCATTATTGCCAGCTTTACGGATAGCGCGGGCAATCGGATCAGAGGCAAAGCTTGGGTCACTAGAGAAGGGACTGTCAGAACCCTCGCCGGTCACGATTGCGCCTTCTCCCCCAACAACCGCAATCTTGATGGCGTCAAGCCCGGCGAAAGGAGGTTTATATTGGTTGATTCCAATAAAGGTTTTGTCTGAGTTTCCTTGGAAATTCCGCGCCGCCTCTACAGCATCTTCAGGATAGCCGAGCTCATCGACAATGCCATATTCAATGGCTTTTTCAGCCGTCATGGGCCCGGCTTGCAGATGATTGGTCAGAGTATCAACATCCATTTTCCGGTCATTGGACATGTCTTCCAGAGATACGCCCCAGAGGGATTGGGCAACGGTCAGAACCGCTTCACGATGGGGTTCTGTATAATCTGATTGTTGGAATGTATTGGGCGCATTTTTATATTCATATAGCGCGATAATTTCAGCTTCAACATCCAGATTATCCAATAAATCCTTCATGAACAGGGTTTCTATGGACACGCCTGCGACCATGATTTCAGTTCCCGGCTGCATCCAAACCTGATCTGCAGCGGTTAAGGCTCTGAGCCCTGATGGATTGGTTGAATAGCTGCCTTGGGAATGCGCGATGACATATTTCCCAGCCTCGCGAAAGTCTATAATGGCCCGGCGCAATTCTTCGGCTCTGGCACTGCCAAAACTAAATTCACTGGCCCGTATAAGCAATCCGTCGACATTGTCATCTGTTTCAGCCGCTTTTATGCGCGACATTATATCGATAAAGCCAGTCTCCTCAAACAGAGCCCCTAAACCGCCTTGTGGAGACTGATCATACATTTCTGCACGTAAATCCATCTCTAGGACAACATTGCTTGCGGGAGCCTCTGCGCTGGTGGCGGCAGAAATGATTCCCGCCAGAATTAAGAAGCTTAGAAGGATAAAAAGCACAATTGCTGTGAAAGCACCCAGCAGGGATAGGAAAAATGTTCGCAAGGGAAACTCCTTAATAGGGTAAAATTATATTCTTATCGATAATAAATAAACATTTATCGAAATAAAGCAAGTCTAATACGTTTCAAAACGTAATTTTCTCGATTTTTGTTTCATATCCGGCTTTGTCCCTTATGCGGATGCGCCCTTACCTATATAGATATACGGACAGGTCGTCGAAGGCCCGATAAGCCTGAAATTACATGTTTCTTTATCAGGAATGCATGTGTCTTGCAGGTTTTGGGGGATAAAACTGGCCTTTGCATGCGGCAATTGAAAAAACAGGGGTTGTCGGTCACAGAACAATTCGCTATCTGGGCTTCTTCATGTTGGGGCGTCGCCAAGTGGTAAGGCACCGGTTTTTGGTATCGGCATTCCCAGGTTCGAATCCTGGCGCCCCAGCCATCCAACAGAAAAAATACTCTCTGAAAAATAAACGCTTTTGTGAAGGCGACAATCTTGGTCGAAATTTTTCACAGTGTTTCCTACAGACAGCATGGCTGCGCGTTTTGGTAGGGAGGCGCACCCGGCGTCGTGCGAATTGCTTTTTGTGCCTGCTGTGCGTAAATGATGTATGCTCAATATAGGCTCAAATTTATACTTAAAAAATTATATTTGCCATCTTAATCCTGTAAAACGGCCTTAAATGGGTCTCAATTGCAAAAAAACGGCATTTCAACCCTCTTGCCTATTGATCATAGCCGGTCAGATTGTTAGCACTGCTTTGTCTTGACGAAACCTTATGCGAAATTGTCAATTCAGATGCAATTTGTATAAATTAAAATAATGAGTTAAACGCGCCCTTATGATGCTTTGCTATGATAAATATAAAAAACGGCAGCTTTGCATCTTAAGGCTTATCTCCCAGAACGCATCGTAAATTTATAAAGCCTGACGGGCATGTAAAATATAGCGCTTATGCGCCATAGATTGAGAGGTCTAAATCGTGAAAAAGAATCTGTCACTCATGCGAGGCGCCGTTCTGGCCAGCCTGCTTATGGGATCGGGAATAGGTGCCTCGGCACAGCTGGGCTCTGCCCTTGATACAGCCGAAAATGCGACCGAGAACGCCAAATCCGCCCAGCTTAGAATCAATCAGCTTGATGATGAGCGCAGCGATATGATTGGCGATTTCCGGGCTATTGTTCAAAGAACAGATTCTGCCACTTTGAATGTTCGGCGACTTGAAAAGGCTGTTGAAAGTCAATTAAGGGAGGTTGACTCCCTGACTGACCAGCTGGCCCGGATTGATGAGATCACAAGCGTCATGGTTCCGATGATGCTGGACATGATTGATGACCTTGAGGCTTTTGTTCAGGCTGATTTGCCCTTCCGCCTAGAAGAAAGGCGCCAAAGAATAACGGATTTGCGGGCCGTAATGACACGCGCTGATGTGGTCCCGGCCGAACAATATCGCTTGATCATTGATGCCTATCAGTCCGAGCTTGAAACAGGCAATACAATTGATACTTGGACAGAAGAGGTCGAAATTAACGGTGCCCTGACCGATGTGGATATGTTCCGCTATGGCCGTGTGGCTTTGGTTTATTTGACACCAAATGGACGTTATGCTGCGCGCTGGGATCGGGATGCTGCGGGTTGGGTTGAACTTGGTGCCAGTGATCGGGAGGATGTCCGCCAGTCTATTCGTGTGGCTCAGGAATTGGTGCAGCCGACGATCATCAGTGCGCAAATTTCACCCTTGACAGTTCCTAAATCTCCCCCCCCTCAGGAGGAAGTCTTCGATGATGCAACAACGGAATATAGAAGCGTTTTGGTGCAAACTGAAAATCTTGGCATATTCTCTGATCAACAAGAGCTGATTTTACAGAACCAAGTTGCAGAAATTGCCTCTCTGGAAGATCAAATTGCCGTCGCGCCTGAGCGTATGATGGAAATGGAGCAAGCCTTGATCACCATGGTTGCGGATCTGAGAGACTTTGTCTCAAGTGATCTGCCTTTTCACATTGAAGACCGTATGGATCGTATTGAAACCCTGGAGGCCGCACTTGAGCGGGTAGATATTACTGTCGGGGAGAAGTATCGCTTGATTATTGGAGCCTATCAGGACGAAATGGCCCAAGGCACTGTACAAGAAGTATGGGATGATGAGATCAATCTTGGCGGTATACCCACGGCGGTTACGCTGTACAGATATGGCCGGGTGTCTTTGGTCTATATGACGCCGGATCGCAATAAAGCAAAGTTTTGGGATCGCCAAAGCTGGTCTTGGCAAGATGTCCCAGGCTCGATGCGTTCGGACATTCTCAATGCGATTAAAATTGCCGAGGGACGCGCGCAGCAGACGGTTTTATACGGTCCTGTGGTTAAATTTGATGCAGATTCAGAAACATAATGGCAAGAAGCCAAAAGAGGTTATTTCAATGTTAAATATAAAAACAACAGTTAAATCAGGCGCTCTCGCCGCACTTATGTCGCTCTCACTCATGGCCGTTCCTTCTCTGGCAACTGCACAAGGGGTGACGCTTGGGGATATTATTGAACGGGTCCGTTCAGACTCACAGCAGCTCACTGAGGAAAATCGCCAGCGCGTGAGAGAGTTTCAGGAAGCTCGCGATCAACAGGCGGTAATAATGGCCGAGGCGCGCCGTGAACTGAACGCTGCCGAAGCGCGTGCGCGCTCCCTTTCCGTGCAATATGATGCGAATGAAACAACCTTGTCAGACTTACAGTCCCAATTAGAGACAGAAGCTGGAGACTTTGGTGAATTGCTCGGTCAATTCCGTCAGGCGGCAGGTGAAACCATGCCAGTTATTTCCAATTCTCTGGCCAATTTTCATTATCCAGGCCGTGTAGAAAAGCTCTCTGAGATTTCGCAGGCCAGTTCATTGCCGACACGGGCTGATCTCGACAGTTTGCCAAAAGCCATTCTCATGGAGATGGTTGCCCAGTCAGAAGTTACCACATTTACCGCAAATGTTTCTAATGCGGGTGAAAATGCTGCAAATGCCGAAAAAGAGTTGATGCGGATTGGTGTGTTTACCGCTGCGACAACTGATGGCACGCAATTTGTCGAAGTGGGCGAGAAAAGTGGCCGTCTGGTCGCCTTTGCCTCTCAACCCGGCGGGGATTATCGGGCCAATATGAGCCGGCTTATAAATGCGGACCCAGGTCAGGTCGTGCGCGCTCCGATTGATCCAACTCGCGGCGACTTGTTTGCCATTTTTGGAAATACGGTTACGCTTGCTGAGCGTTTGAAGCAGGGCGGACTTGTTGGGGCGATTATCTTCTACTTCATCATGCCGCTTGGTATTGTGCTTGGCCTCTTCAAAATTGTCACGCTGATGATGATGGGCGGCGCGATGCGATCCACAGCTAAAACGAAAAAAGCTGGCTCGGGCAATCCACTGGCACGTGTCTTCGATACATATGAGGCACATCGCTCGAATGATATTGAAACGCTTGAATTGAAACTTGACGAGCAAATTTTGCGGGAAACGCCGAAGATTGAGCGCTTTAATGATATCGTCAAAGTGCTGGCTGCGGTCGCCCCTCTGGTTGGTCTGCTTGGAACTGTCATCGGGATGATCATCGTGTTTACCGCGATTACCAATTACGGTACCGGTGATCCGAAGATTATGGCGGGCGGTATTTCAACCGCACTTGTTACCACAGTGCTTGGACTTGTGGCGGCTATTCCACTCTTACTTTTGAGCGCTGTCGGGTCTTCTCTGGCACGGGGTAACCAACAGATTCTGGATGAGCAGGCAGCCGGTCTGGTTGCTGAACGGGCTGAAAGCGGAGCGGCTGCCTAAGGGCAGCCCCTCACAAGGGAAAGGAGCCCTCTTATGGGGTTTGCAGATTTACAAGCCTTTTTGGATCGTGGTGGTCCTGTTCTTCTCGTGATCATGTTCGCCACTTTCTGGATGTGGGCTTTGATTCTCGAAAGATTTTTCTATTTTCGCTTTGCTTATAAAGCGGTTGTAGATGAAGCTGTTGAGGAATGGCAGGCACGTTCGGACCATAAGTCGATATACGCGCATTGGGTTAAGGACAGAATTGTCTCTGAAGTACGTCAATCGGCTGAGATGAATGTCACTCTGACAAAGGCACTCGTCGCTTTGGCACCGCTTTTGGGGCTTTTGGGCACTGTGACAGGGATGATTCAGGTGTTTGATATTATGGCGATTACAGATGGTGCGGATGCTAAAGCCATGTCAGCCGGTGTCTCACGGGCCACCATACCAACCATGGCAGGCATGGTGGCGTCCTTGTCAGGTATATTGTTTACCTCCCGTATGGATAAACAGGCTGAGCGCGCCGTTCAGGCGGTTGAAGATCAATTGGAGATTGGCTGATGCGTGGACGTAAATTAAGGCCTGTTGAGGAGGCCAATGTTGATCTCACACCTATGTTGGATGTTGTGTTTATTTTGCTCATCTTTTTTATTGTGACAGCGGTTTTCCTGGATGAACAGGCACTGCAATTGGAGCCACCGCCGCCGAATACCGATCAACCGAGTGAACCTTTGCCGGTTATTATTATTCGTGTGGATGAAGATAATCTTGTTTTTGTTAATAATCGTGTGTCAGATGTCAATTCAGTGCGTGCAAATATTGAACGGTTGCGGGCGGAAAAGCCAAACTCTGCAGTAATTATTCAAGCACATCCTGAGGCTAAAAATGGGGTCATCGTACGCATTCGAGATCAAGCCGCGGCGGCCAAGATTGATAAAGTCAATATCACATTGAGTGACGTTTAGGAGAACAACATGGCTCGAAGAAAACGTCAAAGCAGTGTAGGTGCCTCAACCGATGAGGAGCTGTCTCTTATACACATCTGACGCTGCCGACGATCCAACTCTAGTGTA
>JARFRJ010000139.1 GCA_029287305.1 Hyphomonas sp.
AATGGGAAGTATATCGCGCAAAATGGCCGCGTCTTTGGTAGCGAAGTATATTCAGACTTGGAGGCCACCCTCGCAGCTGTCTTATTGGATGAAAGCATTCATGGTGATCCTGCGGACATAGCGCCCAATACGGGTAAAGTCCGCGAACCGGTCTTACGTTTTGTCCATTGGGCCCGTGCTTTTGATGTGGATAATGTCGACAGTGATGAAGTGACAGACCTTAATGATTCCAGTGATCCGGCAGGGCGTTTAGGCCAGCATCCGCTTAAAGCACGGTCTGTGTTCAATTTTTACCGGCCCGGCTATGTGGCACCTAACACAGAAAGTGGCACTCTCGGTCTGACGACACCGGAATTACAAACCTCCAATGAAAGCTCTGCAATGGGCTATACCAATTTCATGACGCAATTTGTCTTTAACGACATTAAACCGCGTTATGCGAAGGAAGGCACCCCTTTGTTTACCCCTGATTATGAGGGTGCGGCATCCTTGGCCGATACGCCAAATCAAATGCTCGACAGGCTCGATCTCATACTGACAGCAAATCGACTGACAGAGACTGAGCGTAATGAGATTGAAGATATTATCACCTTAATCCCGCTGAGCGGAGATGAAGAAGAAGCAAGATTAACCCGCGTCAAAGTCGCTGTATTCCTTATCATTAACACCGCCACCTATGGCCTGGTGCAATAAACCTAAGGAAAGGACACTAAAATGTTGACACTCAATCGAAGACACTTTCTTTCAGGCTCTGCATTAGGTTTTGCCGGAGCGACGGGCATGCTCGGCCAATTAGCAGGCCATAAAGCCTGGGCCGCAGATGTGACCGGATATAAAGCGCTGGTTTGCATCTTTCTGGGTGGCGGCATGGACCATGCCGATACAATTATTCCCAGGGACACAGCCTCCTATAATAATCTGAGAGAGATAAGAAGCGAACTGTTCGATAAGCACTACCAGGCCAGTAAGTCCGGCTCGACGCGAAATCGGGATAATCTTCTGTCTCTTAACCCGGTTAATGCCAGTGAGTTTGGTAGTCGCCGTTTCGGTTTGCCGCCAAATATGGCGAATATTCGCCAAATGTTTAATTCTGGCGAAGCAGCGATTATTGGAAATGTCGGGCCGCTTCTGGAACCAACCAATCGTACCTCCTATGAGAAAAGTGAAGTGGACATCCCGCCCTATCTGTTCTCACACAATGATCAGGAATCGACCTGGATGTCCCTCGGCGCAGAAGGCAGCACAACCGGATGGGGCGGTCTTTTCGCAGATGCGGTGCTTGAAGCGGATCCAAATGCAGACCCGGTTTATACGGCTATTACGACGGACCGTAATGATGTGTTTCTTGCCGGGCGTAAATCACGTCAATTCCGTGCCAGCAGCAGCGGCACCACAGGGCTACGCGCAGTTCAAACAAATCGCATTATCGGTAAGGGTAGTACATTTGATCCTGTCCGCAACGCCGTGTCTGCGTTTATGGAGAAAAATGATTTCGACCATGACAGCGTTTTGACACGGGATATTGTCAATGCATCGTCCAATGGCATTACTAAAAGCAAGAAATACAATACGATTAAAGAAAATATCCCGACAGTTATTGGTGATATTGAATTTCCCGAGGGGCGTTTAGGTCAACAGTTGAAAGATGTCGCCCGAACGATAGAATTGCGTAATGATCTCGTCGAATCAGGGCGCAGTATTAATCGGCAAGTCTTCTTTGTATATTTGGGCGGTTTTGATACGCATAATGACCAAGCCGATGTCTTGCCAGCTTTGCAAAGTGAATTGAATGACAGCCTTGGCGCTTTTCGTACAGCTATGCAGGATTTGGATTTGTGGAATAATGTGACAGCTTTCACTGCCTCTGATTTTGGCCGCACGACCACCAGCAATGGTGATGGGACCGACCATGGCTGGGGAAATCACCATTTTGTCATGGGTGGCAGTGTGAAAGGTCAACGCGTTTATGGCGAACTGCCAGATTATTCAGATTTGTCAGGGATAAGGTTTACAGAGAATAAAGGGCGCCTCATTCCTTCGACCGCTGTTGAGCAATATGCGGCGACACTTGGCAAATGGTTTGGTCTGAATTCTGGTGAATTAGATAATATTTTTCCACTTTTAAGCCGTTTTTCAAACTCTGACCTTGGCTTTATGAGGTAGTTTCCGCGTCAAAAGTTAATATAATTGCTTGGCTTTATGCAGCATTGCCGAAATGTAAACTCTATTCAGCTCTGCGCTTTTTGCAATTAAGCATAATAATTACAACGCACTTAAAGCTGTATATCGGCCAAATCCTTGCGGCATCCATTGGTTAAAACTTGCATCTATAATTATTAATGGGAGCGTTACATTTCAAAATAAATTTTGAGTAAATAATCGTATTTTTCTTCCCGAAATAGATAGATTTCTATGTGCATTCAGTAGCCTCACGCAAAAAACGTTCATCCATAATGAGCGAGATATTGACGGAAAGGCTTAGAAATGAACAAAATCACAAAAACCACGCTCTTAAAAACGTGCGCCATCGCGCTTGCCTTGGGCGTAACGGCTTCTTGCGGCGTAGAGGTCGTAGGCGAGCCCCCGGCCGCTGAAGATCCAAGCTCACCCCCAACTTCGCCGCCTGCGTCCCCTCCAGCTTCGCCGCCAGCATCACCTCCAGCTTCGCCGCCTGCGTCACCTCCAAGCTCGCCGCCAGCATCACCCCCAGCGTCGCCGCCTGCGTCACCTCCAAGCTCGCCGCCTGCGTCACCTCCAAGCTCGCCGCCAGCATCACCCCCAAGCTCGCCGCCTGCGTCACCTCCAAGCTCGCCGCCAGCATCACCCCCAAGCTCGCCGCCTGCGTCACCTCCAAGCTCGCCGCCTGCGTCACCTCCAAGCTCGCCGCCAGCATCACCCCCAAGCTCGCCGCCTGCGTCACCTCCAAGCTCGCCGCCTGGATCGGCCAAAACCTCTTTGGACACACCGCAGGAAGTGGCTCGCTTTGCTATACAAGCCTCATTCGGCCTAGATCATGACGAAATTATGAGCCTTGTAAATACTGACGCCGCTGACTGGATTCGCAATGAAATTGAAAAGCCAGCGAGCTATACATTACCCGAAATGGTCGCACGCCGTGCAGCGGGCGAAGACATTAGCGAAAACAGAGCCGATTCAGATAGACGGTGGGATAATTTACTGACCGCAGATGATCAATTGCGCCAGCGCATGGCTTTTGCCCTTTCGCAAATCATCGTTCTTTCTTCTAA
>JARFRJ010000156.1 GCA_029287305.1 Hyphomonas sp.
GATAAGTATAGACCGGGCTGTCAATCTGCATATGTCCGGCAAAGCTTTCAAACCGACTATTCAGCTCGGCCTCTATGTCTTCTTTAGGCAGGCGGGCGAGGGTTTGCGCGGCGCTGCTGGGCAGATACCAGGCCAGATTGGCGCGGTCACCGGCCAGTGGCAAGGTCGCAAAAGGACCTTCCGAGGTGAAAATCTGACGGGCAATTCCCGCATGGGGGCGCTCCAGGGTGACATTCGCGGCGAGCACAGAGGTTTTGTAGGCATGCGTCTGAACCGCGATATCCGCAAATTTGCGGACGCCTGAATTGACCCCATCACAGCCTGCAACAAGCGCTGCCTCTAACAGTTCGCCCGTATCGAGGGTGAGGGTGACGCCAGCCGGCCCCACTTCCAGATGCTCCAGACGTGTCGCGCGCCGCCAATCTAGTGCAGGGCTCTCGGCTAAAGCTTCATCAAGGGCCGCTTGCAGAGCTTTGGCCTCAATCATATAGCCGAGCGGCAGGCCAGCCTCGCTTGTCGGCAAGTCTTCGGTCTGGAACAGAGCAAAAGGCGCGCTTAGTCCGTAAGAGACACGTTCGCTGGCTTCCAGACCGTTGAGCGGTGTCAGCCCGGATGTCAGCTTTTTGGTGATACCCAGGCTTTCCAAAAGACGCCAGGACCCTCTGACAATGGCGTAATTTCGCCCGTCCACGCCGGCGGCCTCTGTCTGGCGCGCATCAATTAGCGTCACTTTAAATCCGGTTTGAGCCGCGCTGAGCGCCAGCAAGGCGCCGGCAGGCCCGGCTCCGATGATGGCAAGCTCTGTCGATGCGGGGCGAGGAGAGATGTTTTTAGATCGCATAACCCATTATTTGGCACGTATTCAGCAGGCATCAAACAGCTAATTTTTAAGGACGGCTTCCAACCTATAAATGGGATCAGGTCACTTCAACGGACTATAGACAAGCTGTTGATACAGCGTCAGGATCAGTTTAGTCTGGCTTTTGTTTCCGCGGGCTTGCGGCTTTTGTTTATGAGTTCAGCATATAGCCCTGTTTGAAGAAGACAGGCGGTCATGCCTTCGGCCAGATATGGTACGCCTTATGAAAGTAGATTATGGTAAATATATCCACCCCCTCGCAAGGAGAGAATGAAGCCATGGCGGCGCGGCGTGTCATAGATCCGATCTGGCGCATGTTGACGGGTGCATTTTGCTTTGCATCAGGGGTCTTTATGGCGATCAGCCTGGCCTCTTATCTGCCAAGTGATCCGAGTTGGAATACGGCCAGCCAATCAGTTGTGCAGAATCTCTTTGGCATGTCTGGTGCCGTCTTTGCAGATTTCGCCTTGCAGACTTTAGGCTGGTCGGCCTGGATGGCCGCAATAGGCGCGATGATTGCCGGGGCTAGGCGAACTTTGCTCCTGCATCAGCCCTCCAGCCTGCATTGGGCAATTGGAATACTCTCCATTCCCTTATCTGCGGTGGCCATGGCGAGCTGGCCTGTGCCGGAAATTTGGCCTTTGCAAACAGGCCTTGGCGGTCTGCTTGGCGACGGGGTCGTGTTTATACTGACCCTGCCGGTTCAAAATCTTGGTCTATCCTCTCTTAATCTATGGCTTGGAATACTCTTTACGGGTCTTGCTTTATGGGCCGGGCTTTTTGCTTTTGGCTTTAATGACAGACAGTTTAACCGGTTGATTAATCTGGGGCGGTTCCTCAGCCGCCAGATTTGGCGCGCTTTGTCCTGGTTGATGGCGCAGGTGTCCAGACGGCAAAGCCAGACGCCCCGCCCAAATCCGCAGCAGGACCCATATTTGGAAAAAGAGACAGGTTTGAAAAGCAAGCTCAACGCCGTTAAAGCCCTGTTTGTCCGCAAGTCCAGCCCGGTGGATGAGGAGGCATTGAGAGCGCCAGAAGATCATAGCGAAATTCAATTGACAGAGACGGTGCCCCCGCGCGTCCCGGCCCCGTCTGTCCAGACAGAGAAAATCTCCGCCCCTCCGAAAATAAGACGGCTGAAAGGGGGACGAACCGGGCCCTTTATCCTGCCCACACTGGCCTTGCTTGAAGCGCCACCTGAACAGGTTAGAAACATTGATGAAGAGGCCCTGTTACAAAAAGCTGAAAGGCTGACAGAAGTTCTGCGTGAATTTGGTGTGCGGGGGCACATTATAGAAGTTCGCCCGGGGCCAATTATTACCCTGTTTGAGTTGGAACCAGCCGCCGGGGTGAAATCAGCCCGCGTGATCTCACTGGCGGATGATATTGCCCGCTCGATGAGCGCGATTTCTGCGCGTGTCGCGGTTATACCCGGCAAGAATGCGATCGGGATTGAACTGCCCAATGAGCATCGCGAGACGGTTTACTTCCATAGCCTCTTATCTTCCGAGGCGTATCAGAAAAGCAAGGCCGTTCTGCCTATGGCGCTGGGCGAAGATATTGGCGGCAAACCGACCGTGGTCGAGCTTGCAAAAATGCCACACCTACTGATCGCCGGGACGACGGGCTCGGGTAAATCGGTTGGCGTGAATGCGATGATCTTGTCTTTGCTTTTCCGACTGACGCCGCAGCAATGCCGCTTTATTATGATTGATCCGAAAATGCTGGAATTATCGATTTATGAAGGCATTCCGCACCTTTTATCACCTGTCGTGACGGACCCCAAAAAGGCCGTCAATGCGCTGAAATGGGCGGTGCGGGAAATGGAGGGGCGCTATGAGCTGATGTCGAAAGCGAATGTGCGCAATCTGGCCGGGTTCAATGCCAAAGCGGGAGACTATCGCAAACGGTCAGAAAAGCTTATCCGTAAAATCCAAACCGGTTATGATGAAGCGGGCAAGCCGATTTTTGAAACCGAAGTCCTGCCGACCGAATCGATCCCAAATATTGTCATTGTAATTGATGAAATGGCCGATCTTATGATGGTGGCCGGTAAGGAGATTGAGGGCTGCATTCAGCGTCTGGCGCAAATGGCGCGGGCGGCGGGCATCCATTTGATCACAGCGACCCAGCGCCCCTCTGTTGATGTCATTACCGGCACAATCAAGGCGAATTTTCCGACCCGTATCTCCTATATGGTGACAACGAAGATTGATTCGCGCACAATTTTGGGCGAGCAGGGCGCCGAACAACTCCTCGGCATGGGCGATCTTCTCTATCAGGCTCCAGGGGTTAAAACCAAGCGCTTACATGGTCCTTTTGTGTCCGATGCGGATGTGGAGACAGTTGTCGAATGGCTTAAAGAATATGGCGAACCGGATTATCAGGAGGATATTCTGGAAGAGCCGGGCGAAGGGGAAACCTCCCCTGTGATGGATGCGATTATGGGCACAGGCTCAGGCAATGAGGAGGAAGACCTTTACAAGGAAGCGATGGCGATTGTCCTGCGCGATAAACGTGCCTCAACCTCTTATCTGCAACGCCGGTTGAAAATCGGCTATAACCGCGCCGCGACCCTGGTTGAGCAATTGGAAGAAAACGGTGTAATCAGCGGGCCGAACCATGCCGGAAAGCGCGAAATTCTGATGAAATCAGAAGACGCTTCATGACAGGCAAGAGCCTTGGCTGATCTAGCCTTAATTATCTAAACTTAATAAAACCCTCAAACCTTATTCAGCCCCGGTTCAACCTCTATATGTAGACTGATGATCTTAAGAAATCAGTTTGGTATGATTATGAAAAGACTTTTATCTCTATGCAGTATGGTATTGGCCTGCGCTTTTGCGGGGCTGCCTGTTTCTTTGGCGGACAGTGAAATAGGTCAAACCTCTTCAGAGCCAGCCGCAATAGAGCCAGCCGCGATAGAGACTGTGGCGACAGAG
>JARFRJ010000159.1 GCA_029287305.1 Hyphomonas sp.
ACGCGGACAGGCCAGGCGAGGGGGCGGGTTTGTGGCAAATAGGCGGCAATACGGGCGCGCTCTATCCGGCTTAAATCCTCCAGCGGCGTTGCGCTGAGGAAGGCCCTGCCGGCAGTGGCTGTGATGAGGCCGAGCCCGGCCCGGATCAGCGTCGTTTTGCCTGCGCCATTCGGCCCGATCAGGGCGACGCATTCGCCAGCCTCCACGCTAAAACAGGCTTGTGTGACCAGATTCTGGCCCTGACGCTGCACGCTTATATTCTCTATTTGCCAGAGGCTCATAAGGTCCCTCGTCTTTGCAGAACAATCCAGATGAAAATCGGCGCACCGAGGAGCGCCGCCATGACCCCCAAATGTAATTCATTCTGACTGGGGATCAGCCGAATGCCGATATCGGCCATGACCAGTAAAATGCCGCCAAGCAAAGCCGCAGGAAGCAGGGTGCGGGCCGGATCACCCTTCACAAAAGGACGGATAAGATGCGGCGCGACAATGCCAACAAAGCCAATCGCCCCGGCCAGAGCGACCGCTGCACCCGTCATCAAGCCCGTCCCCAGCACAAGAGTGAAACGCAGCCGAACCAGATTGAGCCCCATGCCTGCGGCGGTCTCCTCACCAAGTGTCAGAACGCTGAGCCCGGTTCGGGTGAAGGTGAGCAGCCCCGCGCCCAGCGCCATAAAGGGCAGAACCATCAAGATGTCATCAAAGCTGCGATTGGCAACAGAGCCGAGCATCCAGGTGATCATATCGGTCAGCGAGAAAGGATGCGGGGCTAAATTCATCAATAAGGAGAGGCAAGCGGCGGCAAAGCTCGACAGGCCAACGCCAACCAGAATAAGACTGACCACACTGTCCGTATAGATCGCCATAACGGCAATGAGCAAAGTGGCCGCCAAAGCACCGATAATCGCAAAAGCGGGCAGCGCCAGTGGGGTGATCGCTGTCAGCCCGTAATAGATTGCCAGAACCGCGCCAAGGCTGGCACTGGCCGAGACGCCGAGGACACCCGGTTCAGCCAGTGGATTACGCAACAGCCCTTGCAAAGCGGCCCCGCTTGCGCCAAGCGCCAGTCCGGTCAGATAGGCCGCCAACGCCCTTGGCAGACGGATGTGCCAGATAATCACCTCATCGCTCGGCGTTCCCATATGGATCAAGGCCGAGCCAATACGCTGGAAACTGATCGGGGTTGAGCCAAGAGAGGCCGCAAGGCCAAGCGCGATCAGGCTCGCTAGGCTTAAGCCGAGGATCAAAGTGGAATATTTCATGGCTTGCCCGTTTGCGTCAAAGCGTCAACCGCGTCCAGTAAAAACCATGCCCCGCAGGCCGTCCAAGCCCCATTCAGAGAGGTGACGGGCCGATTTTGCAACTGGGCCCGCGCGACAGGGTGGCGCGCCGAACTCCAACTATTTCCGGCTAGGCCTTCAGCAGCAAAAAAACTCGCTGTAATATGATCCGGCTGGGTGTGGGTGAGACGCTCCAGCGGCAAGGTATGCCAACCGGGACGGGTTTCGAAATTCGCAAAGCCGGCCCGTTTCATCATATCATCGATGAGGGAACCCGGCCCGCTCGTCATGCCGCCGGGCGTCATATAGAGCGAAGCGGGTGCAGCTTGGCCGGATGGCCCTTCAAGCTTGGCCAGACGCGCCTGTATATCTGCGATGAGATCGGCCCCGTTTGCCTCTTGCCCAAGCTCATGGGCAATCTGTTTGGTAAGCGCTGGAATATCGTCCAATTGGCGCGCATAGCCAAGTTGCACAATCGGGACGCCCGCGCTTTCAAAGAAAGCTTTTGCCTTTGGCCCGCCGCCATAGCTGCGCACGATCAAATCCGGCTGTAGGGCAAGCACATTTTCCGCGCGCGGACGGATTTGCGCATGATCAGCCGCCGCCTCACGCATATAGGAAAAACTGCTCGTCGCATCAGGCGAGAGGGCAAGAATATATGCCGACGGCACCAGTTTTAAAACATATTGATCGGCGCAATAGTCCAAGCTGACAATGCGTTTATAGGAAACGGGCCCCGTGCCGCGCATTTGGATATTTGCAAAGGCGTGAACGGGCTTATCTTGATATTCCAGCTCTGCCCCGCAGGCGGACAGGGTCAGGATAAGAAGATAAGCCCAAACCCGCATCAGCGCAGCTTGATCCCGATAAACCCAGCCGCGCCGGGTTTATGATAGCCATACACATCAAAAGCGTCCGCATCGGCAAGGTTTTGTCCGCGCAAAGTTAGAGCGAAGCGATCTGTCACGGGAATGTCGAAATTGGCGCTAATCAGACTATATTTGGGCAATGTGACAAGCCTGTAACCATAGTCAAAGACTGAAAACGCCTGATCATTCTGTTCCCCGACAAAATCTACGGCCAGACGCGCCTGCCAACCCGACGCATTTTGCCAAGTGGCGGAAAGACTGCCAGTCCATTTGGGAACTCTCCGCTCAATATTATCTGCAAAAACGCTTTCGATCCATGCGGTCTGGGCGTTCAGGCTAATCTGGTCTGTTATCGCCCAATGGCCGGCTAGCTCTACGCCCTGACGGTCACTTTTGCTGTCTTCATTGTCTGGTGTATACAGAAAATTCGGTGTGAAATACGTAAAAATTTCATTTTTAAGCTGGGCGGAAAAATAGGTCGCAGAGACATTGGCCGGGCCGAAACTTTGGTCCCAACCGATTTCCCAACTAAAGGATTTCTCTGGTTTAAGATCAGGATTGCCGATGAAATTGGCAGGGCTGAACCCAAACAATTCTGTAAAGCTTGGCGCGGTAAAGCCCTCTCCCAGACTGGCCCGCAGGCGGCCTTGGACACTTTTAAAATCATAGGCGGCTCCAATCCGCCAGGTCAGCGCCGTCTCGAACAAATCATCAAAACTGTCATAGCGTACAGACGCGTTGATATCAGCCGCCCCTGCGAGGAGACGATACTCCCCGGCAAGGCTGAATATGTCCAAATTTTGTTTTTGATTGGTATTGCCAAAGACTGGCGGCGTATCGCGGCGTTCATAATCCTCACGCTCATATTCAATACGCGCGGTCAGATGATGGCTTAAATCTGTGTCCATGGTGAGCGTATAAGAGGGGGAATAGCCTAGTTTCAACCGAGCGCCTTCAGTCACGCCGTCAAAGCTCGTATTCTTGTTTTCACGTGTGGTTTGAACATAGGATATGTTGGCAGTGTGGCTAACTCCCAGTCCTTCGCCCTCAAGACCTGCGCCAAACACCCATTGTGCGCTATCTGTTTGATCAGGACTATTGCGTAACCCTCCCAACACAAAGTCTCCCGCATCATATTCAACTGCAAACACAAAGTCTTCCTTATCAAAATCAACCTTTGAATCGCCATAGGAGGCGAGCGCTTTTGCCTGCCATTTATCACTCAACTGCGCGCCGCCGCGCAGAGCGATTGAATATTGACGCGATCCATCGCTCTCGCCGTCCTGGCCCTGTCTCTTATACACATCTGACGCTGCCGACGATCCAACTCTAGTGTTGATATGGGGGGTGG
>JARFRJ010000188.1 GCA_029287305.1 Hyphomonas sp.
TCCATAGAGGGCCTCTGCCAGCCATCGCAGGGACTGTCCCTTCAGTAGGAGCAGTCTGATCTGATGCGCGTCCCTTTCGTCACCGATCGCAGATATTGTCGCCGTCCAGGCCCGTTCATATTGCAGCGCTTTAGACGCGAAAATTTCCATGCCGCCGCCCTTATGGCTGGCCTCGACATATTCGTGGATGCGCAGGGCTGTGCTCGCATAGGCGCCGCTGAAATAATCCCGCAACGCTAGGCCAGCCCTTTGCAAGGCGGGGTCAAACCCGCGCAAGGCATCATGGCCGGTAATGTCCGGATGAACGCATTCCGCGCGGCGCTGCGTGTCGCGCTGCCTGTTTTCATAGGCTTTGATTTTATTATCAAGCTCGCTCTGGCGCTTAATCGACAGGCTGATCTCGGTTTTATCGCCGCGCTCTATGGCCAAGCGCTCAACATGCCTTTCTTGGGCCAGCGCATCCCTGGCATCGGCAAGCGGTCCGCCGCGCTTGGGCGCGGCATGGTGGACGCCGCGCAAAGGCCTACTGTTTTCGCGCCTCGCAGGGGCTGCGTCATATCGGGCAGGGTGGGTCGTTTTATTCATCTCTTGCCTCCATATCCGCTAGGCAGTCCTGCAATTTGCGCCCTATCCGCTCAATGGATCGCGCATGGCTTGTCACCTTGTTCAAGAACTCGCCAACTTTCGGGACAAACTTTTCCGGGCTGCGTATCTGGGCATCATAGCATTGGAGAATGGAGAAATAGGGCTCCTCGCGGAGCAGTCTGATCCATTCTTCAATCTGCGTTCTGGCAATTGATCTGCCCGCCGCTGAGCCATCATAATTGGCGATCAGCCGATCAATAATGTTAGCCAGATTGTGGGGTGAGGGCGGCGACAGCATTCGGTTCACAAATGCGATAGTCGCCTTCAATTGCGTCTGGGTGAGCCCATGATTGATCGGCGCCCCGTAAGGCGTCTTCTTCCATTTCTCGGACATAGTCGCCAGCAGGCGTTGCGCTTTTGGCCATTCGTCCAGATTTATGGGAACGCTGAGGCGTGGGTCTTTTACCAGGGTTAGGGTCATCATGTCTCTCCATTTTTGGGATGGGGGTAAGGCGTTGATCGCGGGTTTTCAGAATGGCGCGATGGCAATATTTCCAGCTCTGCATGGTCTCACCGCGCGCCGCGAGCGATGCCGCGCAGGCCTGCACAGCAGGCAGGACATCTAGGGTAAAATCACAAGGCGGGGCTTGCGCGATACCAGGCGGCGGTGGCCGTGTTAAATTCGCGATCATTGAAAAATTGGCAAGGCCGGCGCTGCCTGCAAGCGCGTTCCTGTCCAGACCTGCCGCCTTCAGGCACTGGTCAAGCGCATCCTCTGGCAAATGGGATAGAGGCTGCTTTAACCGAGAAACAGAAACAGGTTCGCGCCCGCCCGGACTCTTCTCATCTAATTTTTCTGGTTCTGGGTCTGGTTCTGGGTCTGGTTGGCATATGCGTTTTGAATGCGTTCGCATTGCGTCTGCATCCTTTTGGCATATCTCATTCATGTGCGATAAGTCTTGATTATCTGTTTCTTGATCACTGATTTTAGAGCTGTTTTTGCGCCATCTTTCCTTGGCGGCCTGTGAATTTTTTGCGCATTTTTCCAGAACTTTATAGATCTCTTTCTGGGCGCGTTGATTGTGTAAAAGTGAGTCACTTTCTATGATTTTTTTTGCTTCAATGAGATGATCTAGAATTTTAACAAAGGCCGCTTTCGAGCGGCTGCCTGCCAATCTCCATAATCTTTTATCATCTCTCTTGATCGGGCCAGCGGCATCATAGATCAGGCTTATCAAAGTAATATAAACCCCTTTTTCTGCATCCGAGAGCCCCGCCGTAGAGGCCAGCCAATCAGAGACGTAAAAAGGAATGTGGACCAGTTTCTGGTTCATATCACGGCGTCCTTTTTGTTTTGGCTGTTAAGGGTGTCCGGGGCGGCGCTGATGGCGCGGATAAGCTTGTCGCTCTGACGGTCGCAGATGACCAGCGGGACGACCAGCGGGACGACCAGCGGGACGAGCAGCGCGACGACCAGCGCGACGAGCAGCGCGACGACCAGCGGGACGCGCTGCGCCAGAAGTTCACTTTGAACCAAATGTAAATACACATTTAGTACACACTTTGCATGGACAAAAGTATAAATAGTGTGTATATAGTGTGTATAAATAGGGTTTCGAATATGAAACGCAAATTGATCCTTAGTAAATTGAAGGCCGCTGGTTTTACTCTCAAGGAAGGCGGTAATCATACCAAGGTTTATAAAAATGGCGTTTATGTTTCTGCCATTTCCCGACAGCGTGAAGTCGCTAAGCCCATTGTTTATGCTATTGAAAAACAAACTGGTATTAAACTTATATAAGGAAACAGGATGATGAAAACTGTCTACTATACAGGACTGCTTTACGACAAAGATGAAGACGGAATTTATGGTTTTGAAGTGCCTGGCATCAACATAAATGTCTCTGGTGATACTATCGAAGCCATATTGCAGGACGCCCACACTATACTCCAGGAAGTTATCAACGACCTGTCTAGCGCTGGCGAGGATATTCCGCCCTCTGTAAACACTGAAAGCTTGTTGCAGCAGGAGGTAAAAGCACGGCCCATTCTGATAAGCGCGACTATCCCAACAAAAAGCGTCCGGATAAATGTAACCTTGCCAGATAATCTGTTGGAGCAGATTGATAAGGTGAGTACGAACAGATCTGCGTTTTTGGCAGAAAGCGCGATGCGTAGACTGGGACAGGATGCCCGGCCTTCTAATGATTGATTGCGTCAAGACGCGTATAGTCAGGATATGGACACGATCATATTTGACAAGCTTGCCTATATTGACCGGTTGAAATCTGACGGCATTGATGAAGCCCATGCGCGCAGCCACGCGGCGGCGCTTGATACAGCGTTGTGCGAAACTGTTGCGACCAAATGACCAGAGCAAACAACAGGTCACGATCTTGCTTGATCTGGATGTCTTGGAGAAACTGAAACGGGACGGCAAGGGCTTGCAGACGCGCACCAATGCCTTATTACGTGACGCTCTCGGCTTGAGATAGAGCACGCCTGAACCTCCTGCCTTGCCCATTTTTGCCAAGACGCTTATATTAGACTCATGAACGCTCTTATATTTGATACGCTGAAATTCTCTCAGAAGCTCAAAAGCGCAGGCTTCACGGATAAGCAGGCCGAAGGGGCCTCCCACGCTCTGGCTGAAACCTTTACGGACAGTGTCGCCTCTGTCTCTTATACACATCTCCGAGCCCACGAGACGAACA